>NZ_LQIH01000004.1:0-178565 GCF_001499835.1 Mycolicibacterium novocastrense | reverse complement strand
GGATGGGGCCGAGCCCGTTTCGCCGCCCCCGCCCCCGCCGCAGCCGGCGCCCGAGCCTGCGCCGACCAGCGACTGGCAGCCGGCACCCGCGGACGGGCGCTGGATTCCACCCGGCGCCCCGGGTAGCAACTGGGTGTCGGGCGGCAACGGATCGACGACCGAGTACGTCGGCAGGCGCCGGGCGCCAGAGCCCGGAGAAGACGGGGCCCGCCCGGCCGTCGAACCCGACCTCTCGCCGCCGGCGCCCGAACCGCGACGTGGCAGGCATTCGGCGTCGCCGGGAAGCGGTGATCCGGGGCGCCCGGAGCAGCAGGCCGGGCCCGCGGAACCGCCGGAGCCCTCGCCTGCACCACCGGCGCCCGGAGGGCGGCGGCACCGCAGCGCCGACGACCCCGACACCGCCGGACAGTCCGTGGCCGAACTGTTGGCCCGCCTGCAGGCGAGCCCCACACCGGGCGGGCGTCGCAGGCGCCGCGAGGAGTGAGTTAATCTCGTAGCGACCGTCCGGTACCCGCACCGCAGGACCGGAACGTACACACATCAACTCGCAGCGAGGTCGACTTCATGGTCGCCATGGGGACCCCACCTGGCGGATTCCGCCCGGCGCGGCTCACTGTCGGCATCGTTTCCGCAGGCCGCGTCGGTTCCGCGCTGGGTGTGGCCCTCGAACGCGCCGAGCATGTCGTGGTGGCGTGCAGCGCGGTCTCGCACGCGTCGCGTGACCGCGCCCAGCGCCGGCTGCCCGACACGGCGGTTCTTCCGGTCGACGAGGTGGCGAGCCGTTCCGAACTGTTGATCCTCGCGGTGCCGGACGCCGAGCTGGCGAAGTTGGTGTCGGGGCTGGCCGCGACCCGGTCGGTGCGGCCGGGCACGATCGTCGCGCACACCTCCGGCGCGAACGGCATCGACGTGCTGACACCGCTGACCTCGCTGGGCTGCACACCGTTGGCGATCCACCCGGCGATGACCTTCACCGGCACCGACGAGGACATCGACCGCCTCTCGGACACCTGCTTCGGGGTGACGGCCGCCGACGAAGTCGGGTACGCGATCGCCCAATCGCTGGTGCTCGAGATCGGCGGGGAGCCGTTCCGGGTGCGCGAGGACGCGCGCACGCTCTATCACGCAGCACTGGCGCACGCCAGCAATCACGTGGTGACGGTGCTGCTCGACGCGGTGGAGGGGCTGCGGTCGGCGTTGTGGGGCCAGGAATTGCTCGGCCAGGAACTTGTCGGCGACGCGCCGGGAGGGCTGGCCGAGCGGGTCATCGGCCCGCTGGCCCGCGCCTCATTGGAGAACGCGCTACAACGCGGGCAGGCGGCGTTGACCGGCCCGGTGGCACGCGGGGACGCCGCCGCCGTCGCGCGTCACCTCGAAGCCCTGACGGAGGTGAATCCCGAATTGGCGCAGGCATATCGGGCGAACTCGCTGCGCACCGCCCAACGTGCGCACGCCCCGGACGACGTGGTCGCGGTGCTCACCGCCGATTCGGACGCCGGTGGGGCAACGCGTCGGACGGGGACGGGCCGATGACCGTCGGTAGACCGCAGTTCACGGCGGGTGAACTGAACGTCTACGCGAAACCGACAGACGTCTCGGCGGTCACCAGAGCGCTGCGCACCACCGGTCGCCGCGTGATGCTGGTCCCGACGATGGGCGCTCTGCACGAAGGTCACCGCATGCTCATCCGCTCCGCCAGGCGTGTCCAGGGTGCGGTCGTGGTGGTGTCGATCTTCGTCAACCCATTGCAGTTCGGGGCGGGTGAGGATCTCGAGGCCTATCCACGCACGCTCGACGACGACCTCGACGCCCTGCGCGACGAGGGGGTCGAGATCGCATTCACCCCGACCGTCGCCGACATGTACCCCGACGGCACCCGCACGTCGGTTCATCCCGGTCCGCTGGGTTCTGACCTCGAAGGAGCTTCTCGGCCAACGCATTTCGCGGGTGTCCTGACGGTGGTGCTCAAGCTGCTCAACATCGTCCATCCCGATCACGCGTTCTTCGGGGAGAAGGACTACCAGCAGTTGGCGCTGATCCGGCAGATGGTCGCCGACCTCAACGTCGACACGAGGATCGTGGGCGTGCCGATCGTGCGGGAGGCCGACGGCTTGGCGATGTCGTCGCGCAATCGCTATCTGGACGCGGAGCAGCGCGAACATGCGGGCGCACTGTCCGCTGCGCTGCTGGCGGGGATGTACGCCGCGGGGGAGGGCACCGCGGCCGCGTTGGACGCCGCACGTGCGGTGCTCGACTCGGTCCCGGCGATCGAGGTCGATTATCTCGACGTGCGCGACCCGATGCTCGGGCCGGCACCGGAGGTCGGAGCGGCGCGCATGTTGGTGGCCGGCCGGCTGGGGTCCACCAGGCTGCTGGACAACATCGCCATAGATATCGGGGTGCCGTCGGGGCCGGGCCCGGACGTCCCGTTTGACGAGCACGAACTTCCTTGGAGGAACTGATGTTACGGACAATGCTGAAATCGAAGATCCACCGCGCCACGGTGACCAATGCCGACCTGCACTACGTCGGCTCGGTGACCATCGACGCCGACCTCATGGAGGCCGCCGACCTGCTCGAGGGTGAGCAGGTGACGATCGTCGACATCGACAACGGTGCTCGGCTGGTGACGTATGCCATCACCGGTGAACGTGGCAGCGGTGTGATCGGAATCAACGGCGCAGCAGCGCATCTCGTACATCCGGGCGATCTGGTGATCCTGATCGCCTACGGCACCATGGAGGATGCCGAAGCAAGGGCATACCAGCCGCGGATCGTGTTCGTCGACGCCGAAAACAAGCAGGTCGACCTCGGCCACGACCCGGCTTTCGTACCGGCCGACGCGGCCGACCTGGTGTCGCCACGGTGAGTCCGTGTTACTAGCCATCGACGTCCGTAACACCCACACCGTCGTGGGTCTGGTCTCGGGTTCGGGAGATCACGCGAAAGTCGTGCAGCAGTGGCGGATTCGCACCGAATCCGAAGTCACCGCCGACGAACTCGCGCTGACGATCGACGGGTTGATCGGCGACGACTCCGAACGCCTGACCGGGGCCGCGGGCCTGTCGACCGTACCGTCGGTGATGCACGAACTGCGCGAGATGCTGCGCCAGTACTGGCCGTCGGTGCCCCATGTGTTGATCGAGCCCGGCGTGCGCACGGGGATTCCGCTGTTGGTGGACAACCCGAAGGAAGTCGGCGCCGACCGCATCGTGAACTGCCTCGCGGCCTACCACAAGTACGGCACCGCGGCCATCGTCGTCGACTTCGGCTCGTCGATCTGCGTCGACGTGGTCTCGGCGAAGGGCGAGTTCCTCGGCGGCGCGATCGCTCCCGGCGTCGAGGTGTCCTCGGACGCGGCGGCGGCGCGGTCGGCGGCGCTGCGTCGCGTCGAGCTGACCCGACCGCGTTCGGTCATCGGCAAGAACACCGTGGAGTGCATGCAGGCCGGTGCGGTGTTCGGGTTCGCCGGGCTGGTCGACGGCCTGGTGCAGCGCATCCGCGATGACGTCGACGGCTTCGGGGGCACCGACGTCGCCGTGGTCGCCACCGGACACACCGCGCCGCTTCTGCTGCCGGATATGCGCACCGTCGAGCATTACGACGAGCACCTCACCCTCGACGGGTTGCGGCTGGTGTTCGAGCGCAACCGCGACAACCAGCGCGGCCGCCTCAAACAGGCCCGCTGAATGGTGATTTCGGTGCCCAACCGGTCGCCCGGTGAGCGTCGACGCACCGAAATTCCTAGTCGGCGCACGTTCATTTAGGCTGGCACGACGTGACCGAACCCGACCCGTCCCGCACCGCATCAGCCGCGGACGCCACATCCGAGCCCGACGTTCCGGAGCAGTACCGGATCCGTCAGGCCAAGCGTGAGCGGCTGCTCGCCGAGGGACGCGAGCCGTATCCGGTGGAGATCGCGCGCACCCACTCCCTGGCCGAGATCCGCGAGACGTATCCCGATCTGGCCGCCGGCTCCGAGACGGGGCAGATCGTGGGCGTGGCCGGACGGGTGATGTTCGCCCGTAACTCCGGGAAGCTGTGCTTTGCCACCCTGCAGGAGGGGGACGGCACGCAACTGCAGGCGATGATCAGCCTCAACAAGGTCGGACAGGATTCGCTGGACGCGTGGAAGGCCGACGTGGACCTCGGCGACATCGTCTTCGTGCGCGGTGAGGTGATCAGCTCCCGGCGCGGCGAACTCTCGGTGCTGGCCGACTCCTGGCAAATGGCTTCGAAAGCCCTGCGGCCGCTGCCCGTCGCTCACAAGGAGATGAGCGAAGAGGCGCGGGTGCGGCAGCGCTACGTCGACCTCATCGTGCGACCCGAGGCCAGGACCATCGCTCGTCAGCGGGTTGCGGTGGTCCGCGCGGTGCGGTCGGCGTTGGAACGGCGCGGATTCCTCGAAGTCGAAACCCCGATGCTGCAGACACTGGCGGGCGGCGCTGCGGCGCGACCGTTCGTGACGCACTCCAATGCGCTCGATGCCGACCTATATCTGCGTATCGCGCCGGAACTGTTTCTCAAGCGCGCACTGGTCGGTGGATTCGAGCGCGTCTTCGAGTTGAATCGAGTGTTCAGAAACGAAGGTGCCGATTCCACACATTCTCCGGAATTCGCGATGCTCGAGACTTATCAGGCTTACGGTACGTACGACGATTCGGCCGTCGTGACCCGAGAGATTATTCAAGAAGTCGCGGACGAGGCGATCGGAACACGCGAGGTGCCATTGCCCGATGGCAGTGTTTACGATCTTGATGGCGAATGGCAATCCATCGAAATGTATCCGTCGCTGTCGGAAGCCCTCGGCGAAGAGATCACCCCGGAAACGCCGGCCGAGAAGTTATGGGCGATCGCTGATCGTCTCGGGGTCGAGATCCCGCGCGACCGGGGTTACGGCCACGGGAAATTGGTCGAGGAACTGTGGGAGCACACCGTCGGGAACACCTTGTGGGCGCCCACGTTCGTCCGTGACTTCCCCGTCGAGACGACGCCACTGACGCGACCACACCGCAGTATTGAGGGCGTCACCGAGAAATGGGATCTCTATATCCGGCGTTTCGAACTGGCGACCGGCTATTCCGAGCTGATCGATCCGGTAATCCAACGCGAAAGGTTCGAAGCCCAGGCGAGAGCGGCGGCCGCAGGTGATGACGAGGCGATGGTTCTCGACGAGGATTTTCTGGCAGCCCTGGAGTATGCCATGCCGCCGTCCACGGGAACCGGAATGGGTGTCGACAGATTGATGATGGCCCTGACTGGACTCTCGATTAGAGAGACGGTTTTGTTCCCGATTGTTCGACGTCACGGCAACTGAACGCAGCGCTATAACACGACGGCGTACGATCTTGTTGTATGGCGCACACGGATATGGCACATTGGTGCCGGGTTCGATACTTTACTGCGATCCTGTGATCGCGCAGAAGGGCGAGTTTAAATGGCGAAGAAAGTTACCGTCACCTTGGTCGACGATTTCGACGGCGAAGGTGCGGCCGACGAGACCGTTGAATTCGGGCTCGACGGGGTGACCTATGAGATCGACCTTTCTTCGAAGAATGCCGCGAAACTGCGCGACGCCTTGAAGCCGTGGGTGGATTCCGGTCGCAGGGTCGGTGGCCGTCGGCGCGGACGTGCCGCCGGGTCAGGCCGCGGGCGAGCGGCGATCGATCGGGAGCAAAGCGCGGCGATCCGGGAGTGGGCACGTCGTAACGGACACAATGTGTCCACGCGCGGGCGCATCCCCGCCGATGTGATCGACGCCTTCCACGCCGCGACGTAGCGAGCTCCGCACGGGCGCCGTGGCCGGTGTTCGCTAGCCGCGAAGCCGCCGGGGCTGGATCGGGAAACGAATCGGTCCACCGATGCGTTGCTCTCCCATAGCGGCGGGTATCCGATCCCGTGCGCGTCGGCATACCGGTGTCCGCTCAGAGCAGACCGGCGGGCGGGACGCGCCGCCCTAATGCCCACTAGAGTGGACGGTGGTGCGGTGCGAACTCGAGACCGTTGGGCGCGCGTGGCACCGACCAAATGATGGAGAGCAGGTAACCACCGATGTTTGAGAGATTCACCGACCGTGCCCGCAGGGTCGTCGTCCTGGCTCAAGAAGAGGCCCGGATGCTCAACCACAACTACATCGGCACCGAGCACATCCTGTTGGGACTCATTCACGAGGGTGAGGGCGTAGCGGCCAAGTCGCTGGAGTCGCTGGGCATCTCGCTCGAAGGCGTGCGCAGCCAGGTCGAGGAGATCATCGGCCAGGGTCAGCAGGCGCCGTCGGGCCACATCCCGTTCACCCCGCGCGCCAAGAAGGTGCTGGAACTCAGCCTCCGCGAGGCGCTGCAACTCGGCCACAACTACATCGGCACCGAGCACATCCTGCTCGGCCTCATCCGTGAGGGCGAAGGTGTCGCGGCGCAGGTGCTGGTCAAGCTCGGCGCCGAGCTCACCCGGGTGCGCCAGCAGGTCATCCAGCTGCTGAGCGGCTATCAGGGCAAGGAGACCGCGGAAGCCGGCACCGGCGGCCGCGGCGGCGAGGCCGGCAATCCGTCCACGTCGCTTGTGCTCGACCAGTTCGGCCGCAACCTGACCGCCGCCGCGATGGAGGGCAAGCTCGACCCCGTCATCGGCCGCGAGAAGGAAATCGAGCGGGTCATGCAGGTGCTGAGCCGTCGCACCAAGAACAACCCGGTGCTGATCGGCGAACCCGGCGTCGGCAAGACCGCCGTCGTCGAGGGCCTCGCGCAGGCGATCGTGCACGGCGACGTGCCCGAGACGCTGAAGGACAAGCAGCTCTACACGCTCGACCTGGGCTCGCTGGTCGCGGGCAGCCGCTACCGCGGTGACTTCGAGGAACGCCTGAAGAAGGTGCTCAAGGAGATCAACACCCGCGGCGACATCATCCTGTTCATCGACGAGCTGCACACGCTGGTCGGGGCCGGGGCCGCCGAGGGCGCGATCGACGCCGCGAGCATCCTCAAGCCGAAGCTGGCCCGCGGCGAGCTGCAGACCATCGGCGCCACCACGCTCGACGAGTACCGCAAGTACATCGAGAAGGACGCCGCCCTGGAGCGCCGCTTCCAGCCGGTGCAGGTCGGCGAGCCGACCGTCGCGCACACCATCGAGATCCTCAAGGGCCTGCGCGACCGCTACGAGGCGCATCACCGCGTCTCGATCACCGACGGCGCCATCGCGGCCGCCGCGACGCTGGCCGACCGCTACATCAACGACCGGTTCCTGCCGGACAAGGCGATCGACCTGATCGACGAGGCCGGCGCCCGGATGCGGATCCGCCGGATGACCGCTCCGCCGGACCTGCGTGAGTTCGACGAGAAGATCGCCGACGCGCGCCGGGAGAAGGAGTCCGCGATCGACGCGCAGGACTTCGAGAAGGCCGCGAGCCTGCGCGACAAGGAAAAGCAGCTCGTCGCACAGCGCGCCGAGCGTGAGAAGCAATGGCGCTCAGGCGATCTCGACGTGGTCGCCGAGGTCGACGACGAGCAGATCGCCGAGGTGCTGGGCAACTGGACCGGCATCCCCGTGTTCAAGCTGACCGAGGAGGAGACCACTCGGCTGCTGCGCATGGAAGAGGAGCTGCACAAGCGGATCATCGGCCAGGAGGACGCCGTCAAGGCGGTCTCCAAGGCGATCCGGCGCACCCGTGCCGGCCTGAAGGACCCCAAGCGTCCCTCCGGTTCGTTCATCTTCGCCGGCCCCTCCGGTGTCGGGAAGACCGAGCTGTCCAAGGCGCTGGCCAACTTCCTGTTCGGTGACGACGACGCGCTCATCCAGATCGACATGGGCGAGTTCCACGACCGGTTCACCGCCTCGCGGCTGTTCGGCGCCCCTCCGGGCTACGTCGGCTACGAGGAGGGCGGCCAGCTCACCGAGAAGGTGCGGCGCAAGCCGTTCTCGGTCGTGCTGTTCGACGAGATCGAGAAGGCCCACCAGGAGATCTACAACAGCCTGTTGCAGGTCCTCGAGGACGGCCGCCTGACCGACGGTCAGGGTCGCACGGTCGACTTCAAGAACACCGTGCTGATCTTCACCTCGAACTTGGGCACGTCCGACATCTCCAAGGCGGTCGGGCTGGGCTTCTCCCAGGGTGGTGGCGAGAACAACTACGAGCGGATGAAGCAGAAGGTCAACGACGAGCTGAAGAAGCACTTCAGGCCGGAGTTCCTCAACCGCATCGACGACATCATCGTCTTCCACCAGCTGACCCGCGACGAGATCATCCGGATGGTCGACCTGATGATCGGCCGGGTGTCCAACCAGCTGAAGGCCAAGGACATGACGATGGAGCTGACGGACAAGGCCAAGGCACTGCTGGCCAAGCGCGGGTTCGATCCCGTGCTCGGCGCGCGACCGCTGCGGCGCACCATTCAGCGCGAGATCGAGGATCAGCTGTCGGAGAAGATCCTGTTCGAGGAGATCGGACCCGGCCAGCTCATCACGGTCGACGTCGACAACTGGGACGGCGAAGGCTCAGGAGAGGACGCGGTGTTCACGTTCAAGGGCACCAAGCGTCCCGCACCGGTGGCCGAGCCGGACCTGGCCCAGGCCGGTGCGGCAGGCGCTGCAGGCCCCGCCGAATAGCGGCATCACGTCAACGAGAACGGGCGGTACCCACCAGGGTGCCGCCCGTTTCCGTCTGATCCCGCTACCGCTGGACCGTATGGATAGGATGTGCGATGTTATCGGCGGGCGAAGGAATCTGGTGAGAATCCAGAACGGTCGCGCCACTGTGTCAAGTCAGACCCGACGCTCGCCGCCACCTTTTGAGACTCGGGACGCGAAATCCCCGAAAGGACACCGACATGACCTCACCGGAGGCCCGCAAGAGCGTTGCACCCGCCCTCGACCTCTCCACCACCGCGGCGGCAGTGTGGCTCTCGGCAACCGCTTTCCTGGCGCTGTTGGTGCTCTACTTCATCGGCCTGGACCAGGGCGCGACGTCGGTGTTCGGTGCGGACAACACCGCCATCCACGAGTTCGTGCACGACGCCCGGCATCTGCTCGGTTTCCCCTGCCACTGACGGGCCGAGGTAACCAAGCATGGAGAAGCAGATCATCTGGCGTGGCCTGCTCGCAGGTGCCCTCGCCGGCGTGCTCGCGTTCGTCTTCGCCCGCATCTTCGTCGAACCGCAGATCGACCTGGCCATCGCCTACGAGGAAGGTATCGGGTCGGCGCACGAGGCATTGGAAGCCGCCGAAGGCGCGGGCCTTGCCCATAGCCATGGCCACAGCCATGGAGAGGGTGGCGGATTCGAGCGCGCCGTTCAGATGAACATCGGTATGGGACTGGGCGTGTTGCTGTTCAGCCTGGCGATCGGCGCGATCTTCGCGGTGATCTTCGCGGTGGCCTACGGTCGGGTCGGCAACATCTCCGCACGCCTGCTGTCGGTGTATGTGGCCGGCGGAATGCTGTTGAGCCTGTATGTGGTTCCCGCGCTGAAGTATCCGGCGAGCCCGCCGGCTCTGAGCCTGGACGAGACGATCCGTCAGCGCACTCTGCTGTACCTGTTGATGGTGGTGTTGTCCGCGGCGCTTCTGGTCGGCGCGGTGTATCTGGGCCGACGGCTGGCCGGGCGGCTGGGGACCTGGAATGCGGCCCTGGCCGCTGCGGGGGCCTACATCGTCGCGGTCGCGGTCGTGATGCTCGTGCTCCCGACCATCGACGAGACGCCGGGGCCGTTGACCGATGACGCCGGAAGCATTGTCTACGAGGGCTTTCCGGCAGATGTGCTCTACGAGTTCCGGCTGTACTCGTTGGGCACCCAGATAGTCGTGTACGCGACGATCGCGCTCGTCTTCGGTGCGATGGCCGCGCGTCTGCTCGAACGGAACCGTCGGGAGAGCATTCCTGCGTGAGTGAGGTCGTCCGGCTGACGCTCGTATCGCACGGGCTGACCGATGCGATGTCGGCCGGACGATTCCCCACCGACGAACCGTTGAACCCTACGGGCCACCGGCAGGTCGGCGCGTCGATCGACCTCGGTGTCGTCGACGTGGCCCTGTGCGGTCCGGAGAAGCGGACCAGGCAGACCGCCGAACTGCTCGGCCTGCAGGCCGACGTGGAACCGCGGCTCGCGGACCTGGACTGCGGTCGGTGGCGCGGTGACGTGCTGAGCGGAGTGCGACCGGCCGATCTGGCGATCTGGCTGACCGATCCGACCCGGGCGCCGCACGGCGGCGAATCGGTTGTCGAGCTGGTCGACCGGGTTCGCGACTGGATGGACTCGTTGACCGACCGCCGCAGCAGGCTGGTCGCGGTGACACATCCGGCGGTGATCCGCGCCGCGATCCTCATCGCGCTGGATGCTCCGCCGAAGTCGTTCTGGCGCATCGACATTGCGCCGGTAACTCGAACGGTGATGCATTTCCGCGCGCATGCGTGGACACTTCGCCAGTAGCCGGTGAGCTCGGCTTTTGACTGTCTCGCGTTGGACGCTACGACAGCCCTTTGCGCAGTTGCTGCCCCAATTTTCGGTTCTCGACAGGTTGCCCGAGGTAGGGGGCGGCTCGCGCGATGGCCAGTATGGCGGGAGGGCGCGGTGGGATTTTGTAGAAGCGGTTGCCGATCACCAACCAGCCACCACCGTCACTTCCGGCGCCGCCCATCAGCTGCCCGACGAGATCAGGCAGATGGGACGCGTCCCAGCGAAACGTCCGTCCGATCACCGAAACGGTGTCCTGAACCTGGTTGACAGCGTAGATGCAGGATCCATCCGGCGTGACCACCACGCCATTCGGGCCGTGCACATCGACGGTGTCGATGATCGTGTTGGTGGTGGTGTCGATCACCGAGAGGACGCCGTTCCAGTCAGCGGCCGCACTCGCGACGAAGATTCGTGAACCGTCGGGATCGACCGCCATTCCCGCGGGCGGCCAGAAGTCTCCCGGAATGGTGACGGTGGCCGCGACATTCCCACTGGCGGTGTCGATCACCTTCACCGCCTCCGCCTTGAGCCCGTTGGCCCATGAGGTCAGGATGCTCACGAAAATGCGTCCGCCATCGGGGCTGAGGGCGATCACACCCGGTTGTCCACCGACGGTGATCGAATCGACAACGGTATTGGTGGCGGTGTCGATCACCAGAATCGTGCCCGCGTGGATATGCGATACGTACAACCGGGTGCCGTCGGGGGTCACCGCGGGCCAGTACGGATCTTGGTCGGCGTCGATCGTTTCGGTGACGGTGTTGGTGGACGTGTCGATCACCGAGACCGTATCGGTGTCCGTGTCGCCGCCCGCCGCATAAACCGTTGTGCCGTCGGGCTTTATCGCCAACCGCAGCCACGAGTTCCCGACGGGAATTTCGGCGACAACCGTTTCTGCGGTGACGTCGACGACCGAAACCACGCCGAGCCGGGACACGTACAACCGGTTGCCGTCCGGGTGGACGACGGCGTGCATCAGGTACGCCGGGTCGTCCGCGAAGGCGATCGTGGCGGTGACGGAGTTGGTCGCGGTGTCGATCACCGAGATCGTGTCGCTGGTGTTGTTCAACACGTAGGCGCGGGCACCGTCCGCACTGATCGTGATCCAGCCCGGCGTTTGCCCAACGGGAATGGTGGCTAGCACACCCAGCATGACGACCCCTTCGCCAGTGAATGCCGGACTATCAGCGGAACTCTAGACCCGGCCCGGCGTGCTTTTGGGGTTTCGGTCGAACCGCTGATCAGCCGACCGGCACCAGGTCGAAACTCTGGCGCACGATCGAGAGCAACCACCCCGCGGCAGTGGGGCTGCGGTACCGGGGCCAGTTCAACTGGAAGCTGACCACCCACGGCTGCCCGGTGTGGTCGACGGCGTACCAGCTGAACGTCAAGTCGCCGGGCAGATTTCCGCCCTTGGCGCCGATGTAGCCCCACTTTGACCCGTCGAGATCGATGCCGGGTATCGCCGAGAGGATGTCCTTGACGGGCGCGGCCTCGCCCACGGCGGCCGCCTGCAGAGCGATGTGCACGCGGCAGATGTCGGCGGCGCTGCCGTACCACTCCGCCCCGAAGTTCGATGCCGGGGTATGCGTCCGGTGTGGATCCGGTTCGTAGGGGCGCGAATTGGTCTGTTGGAGCAGTTGCGCCCGGACTTGCGGACCGCCCTTTTCCACCGCGTGACGCCACTGCTCGCGAAGATCGGGTCGGCCCCAGCCGACCGAGAACATTTCGTGCATGGTGGGGAACGGCGTCATGCTGGCCGGGTCGTGGTGGCGCGCCAGGACCAGCGCCCGCTCCACAGCGCCCGTCCCCAGTCGATCGATGAGAAGATCGGTGGCCATGTTGTCGCTGGCCGAGATCATCTGCTGGGCAGCGGTTCTCACCGACACCCGGGCGCCGGGAGGGAGTTCCTCGAGGCCTGCGGATCCGACCGCCTTGGCCCGCTTGGTGATGGTCAGCGGGTCGGTCCATTTCAGGGTGCCGGCTTTGACCGCTTCGGCGACCGCGAGCAGCACATAGAGCTTGAAGATCGACGCCAACGGCAACGACAGTTCGGTGTTGGTTCCGGCCACCACATCGCACTTCGACTGGTCAGCAACCACCTTCGACACCTGATACGAGTAGCGGGCACCCGACTTCGTGATCTCGGCGTCGACGTCGTCCCATTCGTCGATCTGCGGTGGGCGCAGCGTCACATCGAACCGGTCGACCAAGCCGGCATCGTTGGTGCGAAGGTCGATCTCCTGCGCGACGCCGTACGACGTCAGCACCCCGACCTCGGCATGTCCGGCCCGGATGTCGACGTCGGTCACCTTGAACGGCCGGTCCCACCAGATCCGGTCGAGCTTGCCGACGATCTCGTCGACCTTTTCGGGCACCGCCATCGTGCGCACTCCGACCGGGCCGATCGGCCAGTCGGAGTTGAGCATGTCCAGCGTCTGCTTGGCCCGCAGCCCCTGGGGCGTGTTGATCTCGATGGGGGCGCCGTACGCGGCGTCGGCCGGCGCAGGTCCGACGTCCGCGCAGCCGCCGACGGCGACGACCAACGAGGCCGCGACCGTCAGCCCGAGCGCCCGGCGCGCGATGAGCGAGCCTCTACTTGTCAGCACCCGCAACGTCGAGGACGACCTCGAACTCGAGCAGTGACGCGCCGGTGGCCACCGGGTTGGCCTGCTGGCCCTTGTGGGCCTCGATGGCCGGGCCCGTCGCCCAGGCCTGGAACGCCTCCTCGGACTCCCACTGCGTCACCACGAAGTAGCGGTTCTCACCCTTGATGGGCCGCAGCAGCTGAAAGCCGAGGAAGCCGGGCTGGTTGTCGACGGCGTGCGCCCGGTGCGCGAAGCGCTTCTCCAGTTCGGGACCGGCGTCGGCCGGGACCTCGATCGCGTTGATCTTCACCACGGGATTCTGGCTTGGCATGCGCATCAGGCTACCGAATGCATCGGGGTCGCCCGGAGGCACGATGATGTCGGGATGCAGTCAGCAGGCGGTACGCGGGCCGCGCTCACCCACCGCGGCGGCAGGGGCCGCCCGCTCGTCCTGGTGCACGGCCTGATGGGGCGGGGTAGCACGTGGTCGCGCCAGCTGCCGTGGTTGACCCGGCTGGGTGAGGTCTACACCTACGACGCGCCCTGGCACCGCGGCCGCGAGGTCGCCGATGTCCGGCCGATCAGCACCGAGCAGTTCGTCGCCGAACTCGGTGACGCGGTGGCGGGCATCGGTGCGCCCGCGATCATGATCGGCCATTCGATGGGCGGACTGCATTCATGGTGCCTGGCCGCTACGCGCCCCGATCTCGTGGCGGCTTTGGTGGTCGAGGACATGGCTCCGGACTTCCGCGGCCGCACCACGGGCCCCTGGGAACCGTGGCTGCACGCGCTGCCGGTCGAATTCGATTCCGCCCAACGCGTTTACGACGAGTTCGGCCCAGTGGCGGGTCAGTATTTCCTCGAGGCGTTCGACCGCATTCCGGGTGGCTGGCGATTGCACGGTCGGCCGGATGTCTGGATCGAGATCGCCGCCGAATGGGGCACCCGCGATTACTGGCGCGAATGGCAGGCCGTCGCTGTGCCTGCGCTGCTGATCGAGGCGGGCAACTCGGTCACCCCCCCGGGGCAGATGGCCCGGATGGCGGAGTCCGGGCCCCACACGACGTACCTACGGGTGCCCGAGGCAGGTCATCTCGTCCACGACGACGCGCCGAAGGCGTATCGGCAGGCGGTCGAGTCGTTCCTAGCGACGCTCTCCGACCGCGCCTGAGGACGGCCAGACGGGGTGGCGCTCGAAACGGGTGCGGATCGCGTCGAGGTCGTGTTCGACGCGCAGCAGGTCGCGATCGTCTTCGAATACCCGGCCTGCCATCGGCGCGGCCATGCGGAACTGGTCGCGGTGCAGTCGCAGGTGTCCGGAGCGGCTGGCGGCCCAGGCGAGAGCGGTCGCCACCGCGACCGGGGAAACGAGAACCAGAAGTGCCAGTAACGTGCTCATGGCAGTAACTATTCGCCAGATAAAATCCCGCCAACAGTGGCAGCAATGACACTTTGGGATAAAATGCTGCCATGCCAATCAAGAGCGTATCGACGCTCGTCCTGGATGGCCTGGCAGTCTTCGAATTCGGCGTCATCTGTGAGGTCTTCGGCATCGACCGCTCCGGCGACGGCGTTCCCAACTTCGACTTCAAGGTGTGCGGTCCGGTTCCCGGGAGGCCGCTTCGCACCTCGGTCGGTGCGACGCTGACCCCCGACCACGGCCTCGACGACCTGATCGGCGCCGACCTGGTCGCCATCCCGGCGATCGGTGGATCGCAGTATCTGCCCGAGGCGTTGGCCGCCGTCCGGGCCGCCGCCGAGTCGGGATCGATCATCCTGACCGTCTGCTCGGGTGCGTTCGTCGCCGGTGCCGCCGGCCTCCTCGACGGCAGGCCGTGCACGACGCACTGGATGCACGCCGACGAACTTGCGCGCAGGTATCCGACGGCCAAGGTCGACCGCAACGTACTGTTCGTCGACGATGGAAACCTGATCACCAGCGCGGGGACCGCGGCAGGCATCGACGCGTGCCTGCACCTGGTCCGGCGTGAACTGGGCAGCGAGGTGACCAACAAGATCGCGCGCCGCATGGTGGTGCCGCCCCAACGTGACGGCGGTCAGCGCCAGTACATCGACCAGCCGATCCCGGTGCGGTGTTCGGAACGCTTTGCGCCGCATCTGGATTGGATACTGACCAATCTCGACAAGCCGCACACGGTCGCCACGCTCGCTGCCCGCGCGCACATGTCGGCGCGTACCTTCGCGCGGCGGTTCGTGGAGGAGACGGGGCGTACCCCGATGCAGTGGGTGACCGACCAGCGCGTGTTGTACGCGCGAACCCTGTTGGAGGAGACCGATCTCGACGTCGACCGGATCGCCGAGCGCAGCGGCTTCGGGACGGCAACACTGTTGCGGCACCACTTCCGCAGGATCATCGGGGTTACACCATCGGACTACCGACGTCGGTTCGCGTGTGGCACAGGGGAACCCGAGACAGACACCGATACCGAAATGGCATCGGCCTGACGCCCCGCGCTCAGCCGCCCTCGCCGGCGAGTGCGAACCGTCCGTCGGCGGTCTGCTCGACGAGTCCGTCGACCAGAAGCGAGTCCAACGCGCGGTCGCGCTGCGCGGTGTCCGACAGCCACGCGACGTCCAGCTGCGCCCGACTCACGGGAGAGTCGTTGTCCCGCAGGACATCGAGCAGTCTTCCTCGGACCTGTCGGTCGGTGCCCGCGTAGCGTTGAACGCGCCGCGCCGGCGAGGCCGACGCAGGGAATCCCCGGGAGCGCCACGCGCACTCACTCAGCGGACACAGCCCGCATCGGGGCGCACGCGCGGTGCAGACCGTCGCACCCAACTCCATCAAGGCAATCGAAAACTTCGGGGCCAGAGCGGCTTCGGGCAGCAGAGCCTCGACATCGGCGAGGTCGCGAGCAGACGACGATGCCGCTGCGTCGGCGCGGCCGTGCACGACCCGGGTCACCACCCGCCGAACGTTGGTGTCGACCACCGGTACACGGTCGCGGTAGGCGAAGCAGGCGATGGCCCGCGCGGTGTACGCCCCGACGCCCGGCAGCGTCAGCAGGGTCTCGACGTCGGACGGTACGACGTCGTCGTACTGCTCGGCGATCACCGTCGCGCATTCATGTAACCGCTTGGCGCGGCGCGGATAGCCGAGCTTCCCCCAGGCCCGCAAGATGTCTGCGGCGCTTGCCGCCGCGGTCGCCGACGGAGTGGGCCACCGCTGTACCCACGTGAGCCACACCGGTTCGACCCGTGCGACCGGCGTCTGCTGCAGCATGAATTCGCTGACCAGGATCTGCCACGGCGTGACCCCCGGCCGGCGCCACGGCAGATCTCGCTGGTCGCGGTCATACCAATCGACCAACTGGGGCACAATGTCGGTCATGCCGAACACCAGCCCAGTGACCGCCTGGAAAGCACTCAAAGAGGGTAACGAGCGCTTCGTCGCCGGCAAGCCCCTGCATCCCAGCCAAGGAATCGAGCACCGCGCGAGCCTGGCCACCTCACAGACGCCCACGGCCGTCGTGTTCGGGTGCGGGGACAGCCGGGTGGCCGCCGAACTGATCTTCGACCAGGGGCTCGGTGACATGTTCGTGGTGCGCACCGCCGGACACGTGATCGATTCGGCGGTGCTGGGTTCCATCGAGTACGCCGTCGCGGTGCTCGACGTGCCGCTGGTCGTCGTGCTCGGCCACGACAGCTGCGGGGCGGTGAAGGCGACGCTGGGCGCGCTCGACGAGGGCGTGGTGCCGGGCGGTTACGTCCGCGACATCGTCGAGCGCGTGATGCCGTCGATCCTGTTGGGCCGTCGCGACGGGCTCACCCGGGTCGACGAGTTCGAGGCCCGCCACGTCAGCGAGACCGGCGCCCAATTGTTGGCCCGCTCCACCACGGTGTCCGAACGTGTGGCGTCGGGAGATCTGGCCATCGTCGGCGTGACCTATCACCTGGCCGACGGGCGGGTGGCGTTGCGGGACCATATCGGCGACATCGGCGAAAGCTGAGGGCGACACGCCGAGGGACCTCGGCCGATAAGGCGTGACCTGGCCTTACCGTGGGGTTGTGCTGGATCTGGAACCGCATGGCCCGCTACCGACGCAGATTTACTGGCGTCGCAGGGCATTGGCGTTGGGCATAGCGGTCCTCGTGATCGGCGTGATCGCGGCCATCGTGATCGTTGTCGTGAAGAACACCGGGGGCTCCGACGCGGAGGGCGCCGAGGCGTCCACCCCCGCCGCGGCAGGCGAGCCGACGCCGCTGCCGGGGGAGAACCCCGAGGTCAAAACCCCGGTGATGCCGCCGGCGCAGGACGCGCCGCCGCCCACCCCGACACCCACCGCGGCCGTCACGCCACCGCCGGTGCTCAACGAGGGCGACGACTGCCCCGACTCGACGCTGGCGGTCAAGGGCATCACCAACCAACCGCAGTACGTCGTCGGTGAGCAGCCGAAGTTCACGATGGTCGTGACCAACATCGGGCTCGTCGGCTGCAAGCGCGACGTCGGCGCCGCGGTGCTGGCCGCCTACGTCTACTCGCTGGACAACGCGCGGCTCTGGTCCAACCTCGACTGTGCACCGTCGAACGAGACCCTGGTCAAGGCGTTCCAGCCCGGCGAGCAGGTGACCACCGAGGTCACCTGGACGGGTATGGGATCGGCTCCCGGTTGCCCGCTGCCGCGTCAACCCATCGGGCCCGGCACCTACAACCTCGTCGTCCAGCTGGGCAATCTGCGCTCGGCCACGGTGCCGTTCATCCTCGCCGCGCCGCAGTCGCCGGAGCACGGTCAGGGCGCCGCCCCGCCACCGGGACCCGTCCCGAACTGAGGTCCGGCGCGGACTCAGGCCAGCTGGTCGGCGATCGTCGACTCGGCCAACTGCGAGAGACCCTCCCGGATGTGGCGCGCCCACATCGAGCCGATTCCCTCGACCGACTGGAGATCGCCGGCGCTGGCCGCCAGCAGGCCCTGTAGCGAGCCGAACGAACGCACCAGCAGGTCGACATGTGCGAACTGCAGACGCGGGATACCGGCCATCGCGCGGTAGCCCCGCGAGCTCATCGCCGAATCCTGCGCCTCGATCGTCGACGGGTAACCAAAGACCCGTGCCAGCGTCGTGAAGTCCAGGAGCTCACTGTCGGAGAGCCCGTCGAGCTCCTCGAGCGTGGCGCTCACCTGCGCCGCCGACGGAGGGTCCGGGTTGGCGTGATAATCGCGCACGAGGAGCTCGCGGGCGGTGTCGTTGTCGCCGACAAGCTCGTCGAGCTGGAGTTTGAGCTGACGGCCGTCGGTGCCGAGTTCGACGACGTACGAATCGATTTCGAGGCTGATCCGGCGGACCATCTCGAGCCGCTGCACCACGGTCATCACGTCGCGCAACGTGACGAAGTCCTCGATCTCGGCCGTCGACAGCTGCCTGCTGACCTCGTCGAGGCGCGTCTTGTAACGCTCGAGGGTGTCGATCGTCTGGTTCGCGCGCGACAGGATGGTCGCCGAGTCGGGGATCACGTGCCGTTCACCGGCCACATACACGGTCACGATGCTCATCGAGTGGCTCACCGAGATCACGGGATAGCCGGTCTGGATCGCGGTGCGCTCGGCGGAGCGGTGACGGGTTCCCGACTCCTCGGTCGGGATCGAGGGGTCGGGTACCAGTTGCACGTTGGCCCGCAGGATGTGCGCGCCGTCGCTGGACAGCACCACCGCGCCGTCCATCTTCGAAAGCTCCCGCAGGCGTGTCGGCGCATAGCGGACGTCGAGGGAGAAGCCGCCGTCGCAGATGGCCTCGACGCTCTCGTCGTAGCCGATCACGATCAGTGCGCCTGTGCGGCCCCGCAGGATGCGCTCGAGGCCGTCGCGCAGCGCCGTTCCCGGGGCCAAGCGAGCGATGGTCTCGCGCATGGTGGGCCGCGCCAATGGCACGACCGTACGTCCCGACCTGCCACCCGACTTCACGGCCATCGCCCCTCCCTAGGATCGGCCGCCACTGCTCTATCTTTGCTGATCTTTGCCGACTTTGCTGATATCGCGCAAAACCCGCAACGCCGAACCGATGTCGTGGGCGGTGACCGCCCGCAAACCGGCGGGTACCGATGTCACGCCGGGTGGTACGACCGCCGAGGTGAAGCCGAGCCGCGCCGCTTCGGCCAGGCGGCGGTCCATTCCGGTGACCCGGCGCAGGTCGCCCGCCAGCCCGACCTCCCCGATGGCCACGGCGGCGGCCGGCACGGGGAGGTTCATCTTCGAGGACGCGATGGCCACCGCGATCGCCAGGTCCGCCGACGGATCGGTCAGGCGCATGCCGCCCACCGTCGACAGGTAGATGTCGTGTGCCCCCACCGACAGGCCCGCGTGCTTGTCCAGAACCGCGGTGATCATCGCCGCGCGCGACGAGTCGATTCCGCTGACGGCGCGGCGGGCCGTTCCGTTCGCCGGTGCCCCGATCAGCGCCTGCACCTCCCCGATCAACGGGCGCTTACCGTCGAGGGTGACCGTGATCGCGGTTCCTGCAACGGGTTCGGGCCGTTGGTCGCGAAACAGTCCGGATGGGTCGGCGACGCCTTCGATCCCGTTGTCGTGCAACAGGAAACAGCCGACTTCATCCGCGGCGCCGAAGCGGTTCTTGATGCCGCGGACCATTCGCAGCGATGATGCGCGGTCGCCCTCGAAGTGCAGAACGACGTCGACAAGGTGCTCGAGCGATCGTGGGCCCGCGATGGCACCGTCCTTGGTCACGTGGCCGACGAGGATCAGCGCGACGCCAGATGTCTTGGCCGCCATCGTCAAAGCGGTGGTCACCGCGCGCACCTGGGTGACGCCGCCGGTGACACCGTCGGCCTCGGTGGTGGACATGGTTTGCACGGAGTCGACCACCACCAGGCTGGGCTGTACCTCGTCGATGTGTGCGAGCGCCGTGGACAGATCCGACTCTGCGGCCAGGTACACCTCGTCGTGGGTGCAGCCTGTGCGTTCCGCGCGCATCCGGATCTGGCCGGCCGACTCCTCACCCGAGAGGTACAGCGCGCGCTTGCCTGCCGTCGCCCAGCGGTGCGCGACCTCCAACAACAGCGTCGACTTGCCGACGCCGGGGTCGCCGGCGAGCAGCGTCACCGATCCGGGGACCAGGCCGCCGCCGAGGACCCGGTCCAGCTCGGCGACACCGGTGTGGCAGTGGCGGGTGCGCCCGGGATCGATCGAGCTGATCGGCACGGCCGACGAGGACGGGGCGACCGAACGTCGCGCTCCGGCTCCTGCCACCGCCGAGAGCACGGCCACCTCGTCGACCGTGCCCCAGGTGCCGCACTCGGGGCAGCGGCCGACCCATTTGAGGGTGACGTGGTGGCACTCCGAGCAGCGGTACTGCGAGCGCGTTTTGACGCCACCTTTGGCCACGTAGTGACGGTAGCCGTCGCCTAAGACAGATCCCGCCAGGAACTCAGTGCCAGGCGGTCGTGTCGCGGACTTCGCTCAGTGTCCGCCGCCGTGCCCGCCGGCTTCGGTGGCTTCGCCGCGCCGCGGCGCCTCACCGGCGGAGATCGGCACCCGCACGGTGGCCTCGCCCGCCTTCTCGAACTTGAACGTGAAGTCGTAGAGCAGGCCATTGGTGATCGGCTTGCTCAAGGTGACCTTCGCTTCGGCGGCTTCGGCGGCCTCGACGCTCTCCAACGGGGTGATCTGCCCGTCCGGAGCGCCGACCGTGAGCATGCCGCTGGCGGGAACGGTGGTGTCACCGGTCAGGGCCACCTCGCCGACCTCGGAGGTGATCGACTCCAGCTTGTCGGCTTGTTCGGCCGAAGTGTTGGCCGCCACGAAGATCAGCTCGACCTCTTTGCCCGGCCGGACGAAGTCGGTGACTTGTTGGGCCCGCAGGTGCACGTTGCGCAGCGCGATCTCGCCGAGGTTGGCGCTGGTGCCGTTGACGGCCGGCTCCTGCGTGGTCATCTGCGAGACCTGTCCCGAACTGCAGCCGACGAGCGCCCCGCCCATGACAAAGGCAGCGGCCAGCCCGCAGGCGGCCAGTTTGAAGCGGTCCACTCTTGCCTCCTGCTCGGGCCGTCGATGCGACCGATCCGATCGGTCGCGGGATTCGACTATGCAGAGTAGTAGGTGCGTGCGGGCGGCGGTAGCTGAGGTCCGGCACGCCGCCGGGAACCCGCGGGCAGCTACGGCGGAAGTCTCACCGGAAGTGCCACTGCCCCATGATCGATGCCCTACCTCAGCTACCTCATGGACCTCTCGAAGACGCCGCGGCCATGCACGGATTGGTCGGCGTGTCAACCCCTAACGTTCACCCGAGGTGCCCCTGACCTGCACCGTTGATCCACCCCCGTCTGGGCACCGTGCTAGCATTGAGGCGTGAAAGGGGCTCGAAACTGATGATTTTCAAGGTCGGAGACACCGTTGTTTATCCCCACCACGGTGCTGCGTTAATCGAGGCGATCGAAACCCGGACCATCAAAGGCGAACAGAAGGAATACCTCGTCTTGAAGGTCGCCCAGGGTGACCTCACGGTTCGAGTGCCAGCCGAAAACGCAGAGTATGTCGGGGTGCGCGACGTCGTCGGACAGGAGGGCCTGGACAAGGTTTTCCAGGTGCTCCGTGCCCCCCATACCGAGGAACCGACCAACTGGTCGCGGCGGTACAAGGCCAATCTCGAGAAGCTGGCCTCGGGCGATGTGAACAAGGTCGCCGAAGTGGTGCGCGACCTGTGGCGGCGCGATCAGGAGCGTGGCCTGTCGGCTGGTGAGAAGCGGATGCTGGCCAAGGCGCGGCAGATCCTGGTGGGCGAGCTTGCTCTCGCCGAGAACACCGATGACGAGAAGGCCGCGACCATCCTCGACGAGGCACTCGCCGCCGCTTCCTGAAGCCGATGACGAGCCTGCCAAGGGTCGGGCTCGGCACCGACGTACATCCCATCCAGGCGGGGCGGCCGTGTTGGCTGTTGTGCCTGCTGTTTGACGGGGCAGACGGCTGCGCAGGCCACTCCGATGGTGATGTTGCGGCGCACGCGCTGTGCGACGCGCTGCTTTCCGCGGCCGGGCTCGGCGATCTCGGCGAGGTCTTCGGCACCGGTCGCGACGAGTGGCGCGACGCCGGCGGCGCCGACATGCTCCGGCATGTCCGCGAGCTCGTCTCGACGCAAGGCTTCCGAATCGTCAACGCGGCAGTCCAGGTGATCGGCAACCGGCCGAAGGTCGGTCCACGCCGCGGCGAGGCGCAGAAACTCCTGTCAGAATTGCTCGACGCCCCCGTATCCGTCAGTGCGACCACGACCGACGGCCTGGGTCTGACCGGACGTGGGGAAGGCCTGGCGGCCATCGCGACCGCTCTGGTGGTTGACGGCGATTAGGCCTGTAAGCTGGCCCGTCGTGAGCTGGGCGAACACTCGGCTGTCGTGATTGGGACGAACGATTGGGTGGCGTGAATCAGACGAACGGTTGGGCGGTCAGGGCGTGACCGACCTGCGGCTGTACGACACCATGAGCGGTGCCGTACGCGACTTCGTTCCCGTGCGCCCCGGGCACGCCTCGGTCTACCTCTGCGGTGCCACGGTCCAGGGTCTGCCTCACATCGGGCACGTGCGCAGCGGAGTGGCGTTCGACGTCCTTCGGCGTTGGCTGATGGCCAAGGGCTACGACGTCGCGTTCATCCGCAACGTCACCGACATCGACGACAAGATCCTCAACAAGGCCGCCGACGCCGGAAGACCGTGGTGGGAGTGGGCCGCCACCTATGAACGCGCGTTCTCGGCCGCCTACGACGCGCTCGGGGTGTTGCCACCGTCGGCCGAACCCCGCGCCACCGGCCACATCACCCAGATGATCGAACTGATCGAGCGGCTGATCGAGCGGGACCACGCCTATGTCGGCAACGGTGACGTCTACTTCGACGTCCTGAGCCTCCCGGGTTACGGCAAGTTGTCCGGCCACAAGATCGACGACGTACACCAGGGCGAGGGCGCTGCGACCGGTAAACGTGACGAACGCGATTTCACCTTGTGGAAGGGCGCCAAACCCGGTGAACCGTCCTGGCCGACGCCATGGGGGCGCGGGCGGCCGGGCTGGCACACCGAATGCGTCGCGATGTGCCAGGCGTATCTGGGCGCGGAGTTCGACATCCACGCGGGCGGCATGGATCTGGTGTTCCCGCACCACGAGAACGAGATCGCGCAGGCCGAGGCGGCCGGCGACCCGTTCGCCCGGTACTGGCTGCACAACGGCTGGGTGACCATGGGTGGCGAGAAGATGAGCAAGTCGCTGGGCAATGTGCTCGCGATTCCGGCTGTGCTGCAGCGCGTTCGGGCAGCAGAGTTGCGGTATTACCTGGGCAGCGCGCACTACCGGTCGATGCTGGAGTTCTCCGAGACGGCGCTGCAGGACGCGGCGAAGGCCTACACCGGTATCGAAGACTTCCTGCACCGCGTCCGTAACCGAGTGGGTGCCGTCGTCCCGGGTGAGTGGACGTCGAAGTTCGCCGCGGCGCTCGATGATGACCTCTCCGTTCCGATCGCGCTGGCCGAGGTGCACGCGGCCCGTGCCGAGGGCAATCGCGCGCTGGACGCCGGTGACCACGAGACGGCCCTGACGCAGGCGATGTCGATCCGCGCGATGATGGGCATCCTCGGCGCGGACCCGCTCGACGAACGCTGGGAGTCCAAGGACGAGACGTCGGCCGCGCTGGCCGCGGTCGATGTGTTGGTGCGCGCCGAAGTCGAGCGGCGCGAGGATGCGCGGGCTCGGCGGGACTGGGCCGAGGCCGACGCGATCCGGGATCGCCTCAAGGAAGCCGGCATCGAGGTCACCGACACCGCCGATGGTCCGCAGTGGACGCTGCTCGACGGGCACACGAAGTAGATGGCCGGAAACTCGAGGCGCAGAGGCGCGGTCCGCAAGCCTGGAACGAAGAAGGGGCCGACGGTCGGGTCGGGCGGCGTGCGGCGACGGGGCCTTGAGGGCCGCGGCGCTACTCCGCCCGCGCACATGCGTCCCAACCACCCCGCGGCGAAACGTGCTGCCAAGGCGGCGAAATCCCAGCCGCGTCGACAAGGGAAGAAGACCGACGACACAGAGGTGGTGCTCGGACGCAATCCCGTCCTGGAGTGCCTACGCGCCGGGGTACCGGCGACCGCGCTGTACGTCGCGCTCGGCGCGGACGCCGACGAGCGGTTGACCGAATCCGTGCAGATCGCCGCCGATGCGGGCATCTCGATCCTCGAAGTGCCGCGCCACGACCTTGACCGCATTGCCGTCAACGGTCTGCATCAGGGTGTGGCACTTCAGGTTCCGCCGTACTCGTACGCTCATCCCGACGATCTGCTCGCAGCGGTCACAGCTGACGGCGCCCCGGCGCTGCTGGTCGCGTTGGACAACATCTCCGACCCCCGCAACCTCGGCGCGATCGTGCGGTCTGTCGCCGCGTTCGGCGGCCATGGCGTCCTGATCCCGCAGCGCCGCTCGGCCTCGGTGACCGCAGTCGCGTGGCGCACCAGTGCGGGTGCCGCCGCCCGGGTTCCGGTTGCACGGGCCACGAATCTCACCCGCACACTGAAGAACTGGGCCGACGCGGGCCTGCAGATCGTCGGCTTGGACGCCGACGGAGACACCACGGTTGACGAACTGGACGGCTCAGGACCGATCGTCGTGGTGGTCGGCTCCGAAGGCAAGGGGCTCTCGCGCCTGGTGCGGGAGACCTGTGACGCGGTGGTGTCGATTCCGATGGCCGGTCCGACCGAATCTTTGAACGCCTCCGTGGCCGCAGGCGTCGTGCTCGCCGAGATCGCGCGTCAGCGCCGAAGTTAGAGGCCGAACAGCCGCAGCCCCACCCACAACCCGGCGACTGCGGCCACCAGTGTGACGGGCACCGTGCACAGACCGATGCGGCTGAACTCGCCTGCAGAGGTCGTGATTTCGCGTCGTACCACGCTGCGCCACAGCAAGTTGGCCAGCGAGCCGACGTAGGTCAGGTTCGGTCCGATGTTCACTCCGATCAACACCGCTAGCACGGGGCCCGGCCCGGATGTAGACACCAGCGGCAGCAGCACCAGCACCGCGGGCAGGTTGTTGACCACGTTCGACAGCAGCGCCGCGACGGCGGCGATCCCGAGCAAAGCGAGCAGGCCGTGACCGCCGGGCAGTAGGCCCCGCATCGCGTTGTCGAGACCGTTGACCATCACGGCGTCGACCACGATGCCGAGGCACAGCACGAACAGCAGAAACGGCACATCGGCTGCGGCTGCCATCCGGGCCACGGTCGTGTGGCGGTGCGCCAGGCTCCGGCCGCCGAGCACGACGACTCCGCCGAGTGCCGCCCAGGCCGGTGAGACCCCGAGTGCCGAGGTGATGATGAATCCGGCCAGCGTCAAACCCAATACGACAAGGGGTAACACGGGGACATGCACCGTCTCACCGGAGACGGGATGGGGCGGGACCGCGAGCTGTCGCCTGAAAACCCAACGCAGCACGACGAATTCGACGAGGATGGCCACCAGCCACGGCAGGGTCATGAGCGCGGCGAAGTGCAGGAAGGTGATGCCGGCCGCGGTGAACGCCAGCAGGTTTGTCAGGTTCGACACCGGCAGCAGCAGCGACGCGCTGTTGGCCAGGTGCGCGGTCGCGTAGGCATGCGGCGTGGGTGGCACCGACAGCATGCGGGTAGTCGCAAGCACGACGGGCGTCAGCAACAGCACCGTGGCGTCCAGGCTCAGGATCGCCGTCGTTGCCGCGGCGATCGCGAAAACGCCTGCGAGCAACCGGTTCTGGCTTCCGTCGGCGGCACGCGCCATCGCCGCCCCCGCGGCGCGAAACACCCCTTCGTCGGCGCACAACCGCGCCAACACCAGAACGACGGCCAAGAAGCCGACCACCGGCAACAGGCGGCCGATTTCCGCCGCGGCTTCGGGCAGCGAGATGACGTCGGCGCCGATGAGCAGCGCGGCCGCGGGAACAGCCACAACGGCTTCCGGCCATTTGTGCGGGCGGGCCACCGCGAAGGCCAGCACGACCGCCAGGGCGGCCACGGCCAGGATCAGATCCACGGATCGGCAGGCTGCCACAGCGTGGACAGGTGCAGAGCGACGCCGTCGTCGTGGGCCAGTCGCGACAACATCCGCATCGAGACATCGAGGTCGTCGGCGACATAGGGGAGCGCGCGCAGTGGTTGGTGCAGGGAACGGAAGAAGTCGTCCCAGTGGATGAGCACGACGCGGCGCGCGCCCACGGTCCGCACGGTCTCGTGCCAGTACTCATGCAGGTAGTGCTCTGGTTGCAGCCCGAGCTGACCGACCCCGAGGTACACGACGTCGGCGCGCTGTCCGGTCAGCGCGCCCGGAACGTATCCCGCGCTGCCGACGATCAGAAGGCGACGGCCCGACGGGCGGTGGTGAACGATCGTGGACCACGCCTCACCGCACCGGTACGCAGACACCCTGACCGGCGGAACGACCGGCCGCGTGATGACACCCGGAAAGCGGTCGGGCGGACAGTGATTCCCCTCGACGAGGGTGACCTCGTAGGCGCCCAGCGCGACAGGGTCGCCGGGGCTGACGACCTCGATGCGGTCCTCCGGTAAACCGTGGCCGCGGGCAACCTGAGCGGCGGACCGGCCGCCGACGAGACGGGCGCCGGTACGCTCGGCGACCACCGCGCTGTCCATCGCGTGGTCGTAGTGAGTGTGCACGGGAAGCACGGCTTCCAGCCGGTCGATCCGCAGGCGGGCCAGGCAGCCTTCGATACGCGGTTCCGACGGCGACAGTCGTCGCAGCCCGACTTCGCGCAGGCTCGGCCGGGAGAAGAAGCCGTCGGTCAGCAGCGCCGATTCGCCGTCGTCGATGAGCAGCGTCGTGACGCCCGCCCAGGTGGCCGTCAATGGGGTAGACGCCGTCGCCCGCGGGGTGTCGAAATAGCGCTCGTAGTCCGCCAGGTTCGGCCTGCCGAGCTTGAGACGCATGGCGTCAACTCTAGGTGGGCCGCTTGACGATGCGCTTGACCCGCGAGCAGCACCCCTTCCTGGTATTGAAAACGATTTTCATTACCGTTAGTGTACCGAGCCGAGGAGGAACATGTCCGCGCACTGTCAGGTCACCGGCCGAGCACCAGCCTTCGGTAACCCCGTATCGCACTCACATCGGCGCCCAACTGCGCAGGATCTCGACTGGCAGTTGCACGCCAGATGCCGAGGGCTGCCGACGGAGATGTTCTTCCCTTCTGATGGCGAGCGCGGCCAACTCAGAGCGGCGCGCGAGGAACGCGCGAAGAAGGTGTGTCGATCGTGCCCGGTCAAGCGCGAATGTCTCAGGTACGCCCTGAGCTCCGTGGAGGCCTGGGGGGTATGGGGCGCAACGACGCCCCGAGAACGGCAACTGATCGACCAGGGCCTGTTGACGACAAGGCCCACCGGCTCGGCCGACAAGGCGCCGCCAGATCGAGGTGTGGCAGGATCACTTGCCATAGGCGATCGCGACCAGAGGAAGCCGGTGTGAATCCGGCGCGGTCCCGCCACTGTGAGCGGCGAGGTCTTTTTCGAGACCGAGCCGGGAGCCAGATACTCACCGCGGTCGCCTCCTCATAAGGCTGGGGCGGACTTCCCCGGTGAGGCTGATCTCGGCGTACCGAGAGCGCTTCCCGTGGTGTCCGCACGACGGAAGGCACGTGGATGGCGGTGCGTCGACACCTTGCGGCGGCGGTGATCTCGGCTCTGCTGTGCACTTCGTGCGGCACGGCGACACCGCCGACCGACACCACCTCTGACGACGGGCTGGCTGGCTTCCCGGTGACCGTCACCAACTGCGGCATCACCACGACTTACGACCGTCCACCGCGCCGGGCCGTGGCCCTCAATCAGCATTCGGTCGAGACGATGCTGGCACTGGGACTGGAGAAGTCCATGGTCGGCACCGCATTCCTCGACGATCGGGTGCTGCCCGAATACCGGGACGCCTACGAGGCCATACCGGTGATCGCCGAGGAGTACCCGTCATACGAGACGCTGCTCGCCGCCGAACCCGACTTCGTCTACGGCGGTTGGGCAAGCGCATTCGACGAGAAGGAGGGGCGCGGGAGGGAACGGTTGAAACAGGTCGGCATCGACACGCACCTCAACCCGGAGAACTGCTCTGCTGAACCGATGACGCTGTCTGCGGTGGACGACGAAATTCGCACCATCGCACGGATATTCGGCGTCGGTGACCGAGCCGACCGGGAGGTCGAACGCCAGCGGCGGACCCTGCGGGAAACCCGTCACCACGTGCGTGGCGTGGTACCGGTCGACGTCGCCGTCTACGACAGCGGTGAGGCGACCGTGTTCACCTCCGGCGGCCAGGGCACCGGCAATCAGATCATCGAATCCGCGGGCGGGCGCAACCTGTTCGCCGACGTTCCAAAGGTGTGGGCCGACGTCTCGTTCGAACAGTTCGCCGAGCGCGCCCCCGAAGCCATCCTGATCTACGACTACGGTGAGCAATCGGTCGAGCAGAAGAAACGGTTCCTGTTGGGCAATCCGGTGCTGCAACGAGTTCCCGCCATTCGCGATCAACGCTTCGCGGTTTTGCCGCTATCGGAGATCACCGCCGGCGTCCGCGTCGGGCGCGCGGTGAAATCCCTTGCCGAGCAGCTATATCCGGAGCTGACCGGATGACGGCCGTCACCCTTGACAAGCCGGCGCGGCCCGCGCCCCCGCGTGATCATCGCGTTCGGTACGGCCTGGTACTGGCGGCGCTCGTGGCGTTGCTTCTGGTGTGCGTGACCGCAGGGGTCACCATCGGATCGGTGGCCCTTCCACCCGGTCAGGTGTGGCAGATCCTGCTGCATCGACTCAACCCGATGTTGGTCGATCCGACATGGCCGCCGGTGCGCGCCTCGATCGTCCTCGACGCACGACTCCCCCGAGTGGTGCTGGCGGCGGTCATCGGGGCCGGCCTGGCAGGCTGCGGGATGGTGTTGCAGGCTGTCGTGCGCAACCCCCTGGCCGATCCGATGCTTCTGGGTGTGTCGTCGGGTGCGTCCGTGGGTGCCGTCGCGGTGTTGGTGGCCGGCGCCGGCCTCGGCTTGTTCATGCTGCCGGCGGCGGCGTTTCTCGGGGCGTTGGTCGCGCTGGTGGCCGTCTACTTTCTGGCCCGTACGGGGGGCCGGATGACGACACTACGACTGATACTCGCCGGCGTCGCGGTCGCGGAGGTGCTCTCGGCCGTCGCCAGCCTGTTGATCGTCACCTCCGACGACCCGCACAAAGCCCAGTCCGCGGTGCGCTGGATGCTGGGCGGGCTCGGTGGGGCAACCTGGTCGACGGTGTGGATCCCGGCCATCGCTTTGGCCGTCGGTATCGCGGTGCTGCTCGCCGTCACCCGGCCGCTCAATCTGCTGTACAGCGGTGAAGAAGCCGCTGCTGCACTGGGTTTGGACGTGCACCGCTTCCGCGCCGCCATGTTCGTCGTGGTCGCGCTGATGGTGGGCGCCATGGTTGCGGTCAGCGGTGCGATCGGCTTCGTGGGCCTGATCATGCCCCACATCGTCCGGATGCTCGTCGGCGCCGATCACCGTCGCGCCCTGCCGGCGGCCGCGCTGCTGGGAGCCTCGTTCCTCATCGCGTGCGACATCGCCGCACGCACCGTCGCCGCACCGGAGGAACTGCCGGTCGGCGTCCTCACCGCCCTCGTCGGCGGGCCGTACTTCCTGTGGCTCATGCGGCGCAAGGTATCGGCATGACCGGCGGCATCCACATCGACGACGTGACGGTGTCGAAGGGGCGAAAGACATTGATCCGCAACGTCTCCATGCAGGTGCAGCGCGGTGAGATGGTGGCCGTCGTCGGGCCCAACGGTGCCGGCAAGACGACGCTGCTGCGCACTCTCTACCGTGCTCAGCGGCCGACGTCGGGACGTGTGCTGGTCGACGGCGAGGACGTCTGGCAGATGCCGGCCAAGCGCGCGGCGCGCCGGATCGCAGCCGTGTTGCAGGACGCGCCGGGCGATTTCGCGCTGACGGTGTTCGACGTGGTCGCGATGGGCCGAACCCCGTACAAGCGCGCGTTCGATGGCGACAACGCCGACGATCGCCGCATCATCGCCGAGGCACTCGAATCCGTGGCCGTATCCGGCCTGGCCAACGAGCCGTTCGACCGGCTTTCGGGGGGTCAGAAGCAGCGCGTGATGATCGCACGTGCGCTGACTCAGAGGACCGGCACGATCGTGCTGGACGAGCCGACCAACCACCTGGATCTGCGCCACCAGCACGACGCCCTGCACCTGCTGCGGACCTCCGGTGCCACCGTCGTCGCGGCATTGCACGATCTCAATCTCGCTGCGGCGTACTGCGATCGGATCTGCCTCCTCGATTCCGGCGGCGTCGTGTCGATCGGCACTCCCGCGCAGGTGCTGACCGAGGACATGCTCGCCGAGGTCTACGGCGTCGCAGCCAGGGTCGGACTCGATGCGGGCACCCATCGGATACGGGTCGACGTGACACCCAAGGAGTGGACCCGATGAGGATCGACAGTCAACTCACCGAGATCGCTCGCTTCGGCGGGTTCTTCGCCATCGCCCATGGGCCTGCCGAACCGGGTTGGCGGCCGGTGACCGCGTGTTACGCCGACGGATACCAGGACCTGATCGAGGCGACGGCCGCGCGCTACCGCACCGGCGACCTTCGCATCGGCGCTTCGACGGTGCAGTTGAGCCACGCGTCCAGGCTCTGGTCGCCCGTGCTCGCGTGCGCCCTCGAACACGGCGTCGTGCCCGACCTCACGGGTCTGCAGCGAGCGCCGGACAGTGCGGCACTGAGAATCCCTGTCCCCGATGGTGATCTGTTGGACGGGGACCGCGAAGCCACGCTGTACCGCATCGTCGTGGAAGAGCACCTGGAGCGATTGGCTGACGGTCTGCGCGTCAAGGTCGCACCCCGTCTGCTCTACGGCAACATCGCCTCGGCGCTGGTGGCCGCGACCCGGGCGCTGTACTCGGTGCGGCCGCCGCTGCGCGATTCGGCGACCATGCTGGCACGGTCGCTACTGGAGACCGGGAAGCTCGTCGGCACCGGAACGGTCAAGCACAACTTGGCGTTTCGCCGCCGCAGCTGCTGCCTGTACTACCGGGTGAGCGACGGGTCCAAATGCGGGGACTGCGCGCTGCGTTGAGTCAGGTGAAGGGCGCGATCTCGACACCTTCGGCGAGCAGTCGCTCGCGGACGGCCGTGGCAATCTGCACGGCATCCGGCGAATCGCCGTGCACGCAGATCGAATCGACGGTGATCGGGATCGTCGAACCGTCGACCGCGTCCACTCGCCCGGCGGACACCATCGACGCGATCCGGTCGGCGATGACGCCCGTGTCGTGCAGGACGGCGCCGCGCTGGCGACGGTCCACCAGCCGACCGTCGGGGCGATAGGCTCTGTCGGCGAACGCCTCAGGGACGGTGCGCAATCCGAGCTGTTCGGCCTCGCGGAAGAACGCCGAACCGGTGAGCCCGAGCACCGGGAGGGCCGGATCGACGTCGTGTACGGCCTCGGCGATGGCTCGCGCCTGGTCGGTGTTCGTCACGATCGCGAAGTACAGCGCCCCGTGTGGTTTGACGTAGGTGACGGCGGTCCCGGCGGCGCGCGCGATCGCCTGCAGAGCACCGATCTGATAGATCACGTCGGCCCTGAGATCCTCGGGCGTCGCGTCGATGAACCGGCGGCCGAACCCGGCCAGGTCTCGATAGCTCACCTGGGCGCCGACCCGCACGCCGCGCTCGGCCGCCGCCCGGCAGGCCCGCAAAAGCAGTGCGGGGTCACCGGCGTGGAAGCCGCAGGCGACGTTGGCGCTCGTGACGATGTCGAGCATGGCGTCGTCGTCACCGAGCCGCCAGACCCCGAAACCCTCGCCGAGGTCGGCGTTCATGTCGACGGTTCTCATGTCGGTAACCCCGCGGATGTGGATGACGGCCAGCGGTTTTCGGCGACGAACTCGGTCAGGGGCCGTCCGGTCGTCCATTCGTCGATTTCGAGCTGTGGACGGTCGGGGAATTCGGGGACCGGTCCAAGACACAGGATCGCCACGGGCTCAGCGCCATGCGGCATGCCGAGCAGTTCGGCGAGCCTGTCCGGTTCGAAGATCGAGACCCAACCCATGCCGAGCCCCTCTGCGCGCGCAGCCAGCCACAGGTTCTGTATCGCACAGGAGACCGAGGCCAGGTCCATGTGCGGAAGGGTGCGCCGCCCGAACACATGCTCGTGTCTACCGTCGCCCAGCGCGACGACGAGCAACTCGGCGCAGTCCAGAATCCCTTCGACCTTGAGGGCCAGAAACTCCTCGCCGCGTGGCCCCAGCTCCTCGGCGGTCCGCACACGCTCCTCGTCGACGAGGTCGCGGATGGCTCGCCGTAACCGATCATCGGTGATCCGGATGAACCGCCACGGCTGCATCAGGCCGACGCTCGGCGCGGCGTGTGCGGCCTGCAGCAGCCGCACCAGCACGTCCTCGGGTACCGCCGCGCCGGGCAGGAACCGGCGCATATCGCGGCGTTCGGCGATCACGCGGTAAACCGCGCGGCGTTCTTCGATGTCGAACGCGTGCTGGTTCACGCGGTCAGCTTAGGCGTCCGGGAGCCCGCCGTGACGTCGGCCGCGCGGTGCAAGAGGCGCTCGCTATTGGAAACGGTTATCGTTATCGGTGTGTTGACTGCCCGGGTTGCCCGCACGATCCTCGCCAGCGCGGTGCTGGCCGCTCCGTTCGAGGTGGCGTGCGCCGGCGGTGACGAGCGAGCCCAGGAGACGAGTACCGCTCCGTGTCCGGTCCGGCCGGTCGACGTGGTCGTCAGCGTCGACCAGTGGGCCGACATCGTCTCCCAGCTGGGCGGCGGCTGCGCGCAGGTCGCCACGGTGCTGGCCGGCTCGGCGGCCGACCCCCACGACTTCGAGCCCGCGCCGTCCGATGCGGCGAAGTTCGAAGGCGCTCAGCTCGTGGTTCTCAACGGTGGCCACTACGACGAATGGGCGGTAAAGCTCGCCGCGAGCACGGCGCCCGACGCGCCGGTCGTGGAGGCAGTGGTGGCCGCCGGTCACCAGGACCACCAAGGCGAGACCAACCCCCACGCCTGGTACGACCCCGCCGCGGTGACGGCCCTCGCCGACGCGGTTACCGCCCGACTGCGTCAACTCGCGCCGGAGGCGGCGGGGTACTTCGACGAACGTCGCGTCGCGTTTGCGGAGGATCTCAAGCCGTACCATGAGCTCATCGATTCCCTGAAGGCCAAAGCGTCCGGCAAGAGCTACGCCGCGACCGAGACGTCATTCGATGACATGGGTGCGGCGCTCGGCCTGACCAACCGCACGCCTCGCGGCTATCAGGTCGCGTCGTCCAACGACTCCGAACCGTCCCCGGCCGACCTCGATGCCTTCCTGCAGCTGCTGTCCGACCGCGGCGTTGACGTCCTGATCTACAACGTGCAGACGGAAGGTTCTGTCCCGCAACAACTTCGGATGGTGGCCGAACAGTCGGGGGTTCCGGTGGTCGAGATCACCGAGACCTTGCCGCCGGACGCGGACTCGTTTTTAAGCTGGCAGGTCGACCAGCTGATCGCACTCGGCGAGGCGCTCGGTGTCGGAAGCTGATTCGGAACCTGTCGCCCGATCCGACGTCGAGCAGCCGGCGCTGACCTTCGAGGACGTCAGCGCGGCGCGCGGCGGGCGGCTGATCTGGTCGGAGGCGACGTTCGAGGTCCCCGCAGGCGGCATCGTGGCCGTCATCGGGTCGAACGGGGCCGGAAAGACGACGCTGCTGCAGATCGTGCTCGGCCTGGTACCCCCGGCATCCGGACACGTTCGCGTCTTCGGTCAACCGGCCGGTGCGCTAAACAGGTCGATCGGCTACGTCCCGCAGAACTACGCGTCGGGCTCCGGCGAGGCGATCCGTGCGCGCGACGCCGTGATGCTCGGCCTCGTCGGACACCGGTGGGGCTTCGGGTGGCCGAGCCGCGAGGACAACCGTCGCGTGGACGAGGTGCTGGCCGCCGTCGACGCGACCGCGGTGGCACACAAACGGCTGTCGCAACTGTCCGGCGGCCAACGCCAGCGGGTCGCGCTGGCCGAGGCGCTGGTCTCCAAACCCCGCATGTTGATCCTCGACGAGCCGTTGGCCGCGCTCGATCTGCGCAGCCAGCGCGAGATCGTCGCCGTGCTCGACCAGATCAGCAAGGAGTTCGGCGTGACGATCCTGGTCGTCGCGCACGACCTGAACCCATTGCTGGGCGTATTGACCAGCGCCATCTATCTGCTCGACGGGCATGCGCACTTCGACACCTTCGACGGCGTGGTCGACGAGACGCTGCTGAGCCACCTCTACGGCACCCGAGTCGAGGTCGTGCACACGCCGCAGGGTGATCTGTACATGCGGAGGCCGTGATGAACACGACCATCGTCGCGCTTGGCTACCAAGACAATTGGTGGCAGATCCTCACGTCGGCCTTCATGCGCAACGCCTTGATCGGCGGCACGATCGTCGCCCTGGCCGCCGGCCTGATCGGCTACTTCGTCGTCGTGCGCAACACGGCCTTCGCCGCCCACGCCCTCGCTCACATCGGGCTGCCGGGCGCCACAGGGGCGGTGCTCATCGGCGTCCCGGTCGGGGTGGGGCTCGGGGTGTTCTGCATCGGCGGCGCCCTGGTGATCGGGGCGCTGGGCCGCCGCGCGGCCGACCGCGAGGTGGCCACCGGAACCGTGCTGGCCATGGCAACCGGTCTCGGGTTGTTCTTCAACTCGCTGGCCACCAAGAGTTCGAGCACGCTGACCAACGTCCTGTTCGGCAACCTGCTGGCGATCTCCCGGCAGCAGATCACGACGTTCGCGGTGCTGGTCGCGGTGCTGGCCGTCTGCATCGCGATGATCTACCGGCCGCTGCTGTTCACCTCCGTCAACGCCCAGGTGGCCGACGCCAAGGGGGTGCCCGTGCGCGCCCTTTCGGTGGCGTTCATGGCGCTGCTCGGGCTGGCGGTGACGATGGCGGTGCAGGCGGTCGGCACACTGTTGCTGTTCGCGCTCGTGGTGAGCCCCGCCGCGGCGGCGATCATGCTGACACCGCGACCGGGCAAAGCGATCGCCTTGTCCACGGGCTTCAGCCTCGCTGCGGTATGGGCGGGTCTGGGGCTGTCGGCGATGTTCAACGCGCCGCCCAGCTTCGTGATCGTGACGGTCGCGTGCAGCGTCTGGGCCGTGGTGTGGGCCGGGCAGCGCGGGCTGCGACGAACCGCCGATCGGGTGCTGGTCACCTGAGCCCGAGGCGTGGTCGGCTACCCTCACGGAGCATGCCGAGGAGTCCCTCGCCGCGACGGCGTGCCACGCTGGCTTCTCTGGCGGCCGAACTCAAGGTCTCGCGCACCACGATCTCCAACGCCTACAACCGGCCGGACCAGTTGTCGGCCGAACTGCGCGAGCAGGTGCTGGCCACCGCGAAGCGGCTGGGATACCCGGGCCCCGACCCGGTGGCGCGCTCGCTGCGCACCCGCAAGGCCGGTGCGGTGGGCCTGATGATCACCGAACCGCTCAACTACTCGTTCAGCGATCCGGCCGCCCTCGACTTCGTGGCCGGCCTGGCCGAATCGTGTGAGGAGGCCGGGCAAGGACTGCTGCTCGTGGCGATCGGGCCCAATCGCAGCGTCAGCGACGGTACGGCGGCGATCCTCGCTGCCGGCGTGGACGGTTTCGCGGTGTATTCGGCCTCCGACGACGACCCGTATCTCGCGACCGTCCAGCAGCGGCACCTGCCGATGGTGGTGATCGATCAGCCCAAGGACGTACCTGGTGCCTCGCATGTGTGCATCGACGACCGCGGTGCGATGCGCCGACTCGCCGAACACGTTGTGCAGCTGGGTCATCGGGAGATCGGCCTGTTGACCATGCGGCTGGGCCGCGATCGGCCGCAGGGCGGGGCCGGACCCACCGTGGCCGATCCACGACGGCTGCAGACGCCGCACTTTCACGTGCAGCGCGAGCGCATCGCGGGCGTTCGTGATGCGATGAGCGCGGCGGGACTCGACCCGGAATCGCTGACCGTGGTGGAGAGCTACGAGCACCTGCCGACGTCGGGCGGCGCGGCCGCGGAGGTCGCGCTGGCCGCCAATCCCCGGCTGACCGCGTTGATGTGCACCGCCGACGTACTGGCCCTGTCGGCGATGGATTACCTACGCGCGCGGGGTATTTACGTTCCCGGCCAGATGACGGTCACCGGATTCGACGGGGTTCCGGAAGCGCTGCGGCGCGGCCTGGCCACCGTCGCGCAGCCCAGCATCGAGAAGGGCCGCCGGGCGGGGCGGCTGCTGCACCACCCGCCACGGTCGGGGCTGCCCGTCGTGGAGGTGCTCGACACCGAGGTGGTACGGGGCCGCACGGCGGGCCCGCCCGCTTAAATCTGGGTGAGCGGTGGGCACGCCCGCCACTGCTCCACCATCGGTGCGACGCTGTCGGCGAGCAGCGGCAGCTCAGGAGCCATCGCCAGCGCCGCGATCATCGCGAGCCGGCCGGCGGCCTCGGTGATCCGTAGGACACGTTCGTCGGTCGGCCGCAGCCTCATGTCCACGGCGGCCGCGTCGTAGGCGGCCAGCGCGTCGTCGCCCACCATCGCCAGGTCGGATTCGACCGCACCCACCGTCACGAGCTCGAAGTCCGACCACAGCTCGCCGTCCGGTGTGGTGATCATGTTGTGGTACGGCGCATCACCGTGGATGGGCTGCACGTCGACGCCGGGGAACGCGGACTCGAATGCCGTGCGCGACGTCAGAACCGGGGCGATGACATCCCATTCACGTTGTGCCCGTGCAAGATCCGGTGCCGAAATCAGTTCGGGCAGGTTCCGTAACGCCGCCAGTCCCTCCGGTATGGAGGTGCCGAACGGCGCCCAGAAATCGAGATCTCCGTCGTAGTCGCGCAGTGCGGCGTGTAGCTGCGCGGTCTGCTCCATGCGCTGCGCCAGGTCCGGGTTCGCATCGGGGATCTGTTCGACGAATTGCCAGAACGTCATCGAGAACCCGTCGCGGCGAACAGGTTCGGCGGGCACCAGCGGGCTCGGTGGGACCACCGGATGCCCGCGTTCGGCGAGCCATCGGGTGACGGCGAGTTCCGCGCGCTGTTGTCTGGTCTGCACATCCGGGTTGTTGGTGTACGACGGCGGCAGCACGGTGGGCACCCGGACGACGACCGGTTCGGGGTGAAGGTGCACGATCACGGAGAACACGTCGTAGAGGACGCGGGGGTCGTCGCAGCGCAGGCCGAGGTCGGCCCCGGCGGCGCTGGCCGCGGCGACTGCGGAAGCGGTCCGCTCGGCGATCTCGGCGTCGGTCAGCACCGTCATCGCGACCGCGAGCGCCGCGCGTCGAGCAGGTGAATCAACGCCGCGGCAACGTCTTCGGGCGCCTCGACCCGATAGGCCGCCAGTGTCTCGCCCGGTCCGACCTTCACCCCGACATCGTCGCCGCGAAGGCGGCGAAACGCCTTCTCATCGGTGACGTCATCGCCGAAGAACACCACGGCGGTCGCGTTCTCCTGCTCTCGGAGGATGTCGATCGCCTCGCCCTTGTCCGTCTGGATCACCGCGAACTCCAGCACCGCTTTGCCTTCGGTCAGCTGCGCGTCCCAATCCGCCGCCGCCTCGCGGGCCGCGGAGAGGGCGGCCGCGCCATCGCTCGCCGAGGCGTTGCGCACGTGCAGGGCGACACTGGCAGGTTTGGTCTCGACGGTGACACCCGGCTTGCCGGAGGCGATCTCGCGCAGTGCCGACGTGATGCGTTGCAGGAGAACGTCGTCGACCTCGTGGGTGAAGCCCGTGTTGAACTCGGCGCCGTGGCTGCCGACGAGATGTACCGCGGCCGGCATCCCCGACAACTCGCGTAACACGTCGAGCGCGCGTCCGGAGATCAGCGCGGAAGCCGTGTCCGGAAGGTCGGCGAGCGCGGCCAGGGCGTCTGCGGCGTCGGCGAGTGGCCGGGCGTCGGCCGGATTACTGACGATCGGCGCGAGCGTGCCGTCGAAGTCGGAGGTGATCAGCAGCCGTGGCGCCGCGGCGGCCGAGGTGAGCGCGCGCTGCAGATCCGCGGGAAGCACGCCTAGATCTTAGGGTGCTCTCCGTCGCCGATCAGCAGCCGCACCGCGAGGTCCAGTCGCTTGCTGACGTCGGTTGCCGAGGCTCGTCTGGTCAGCCAGGCGAGCAGGTTGGACAGCCAGACGTCGGAGATGACGCGCGCGATGTGGTACTGGTCCTCGGTCGGCTCACCGTCGCTCATGGCGCGGGCGAACATCGAGTCCATCAGCTTGCCGACGTGGTCGACTTCACCGGCCGCCGACGCGTCGGCGAACACGAACGCCCGCGTCATCGCCTCGGTCAACAGCGGATTGCGCTGCATCGCGCGGTTGAGCTTGCCCACCATGATGTTCAGCCGCTGATACGGCGTGCCACCGGCCAGCGAGGCGCGGTCGGTCTTGGCGTCGATGCGCTCGAACTCGCGTCCCAGCGCGGAGACCAGCAGGTGCACTTTGGACGGGAAGTACCGGTAGAGGGTGCCGACCGCGACGTCGGCCCGTTCGGCCACAGCTCGCATTTGGACGGCTTCGTAGCCGCCCTTGGAAGCGATGGCCAGTGTGGCGTCCAGGATGCGCTTGCGGCGCTCGCGCTGGGCTTCCGAGCCGAGCTCTGACTCGGACAGGACCGCCACGTTCATCACCTGACGAGGTCGAGAGTCCGACTGCGCGCCCGGGTTGGCGGCTGCTGGCTGAGACGGGCCGGACATGCGGCGGGTTTCTCCTTCGCTATGCGTTCTCGTCAGAAACGATACGCATGCATATGCACTTTTCTCACCCCGATGTCCCCGATGGCACCGACGTGTCCTGCTGTAATGGCGGTCGACTTGACGGTCGGTCGCTGGCACTATTAGAACACGTTCTAGTGAGGAGCACCGTCTTCTCACCCAATAGTCAGGAGTGGACGGTGTCGCTCGCATCCCCGGGGACCATGGCCGACGACCAGGCTGCCGTCAGGGAGCTGGTGCGTGACTGGGCAAGCGCTTCCGGCGTCGTCGCCGCGGCGCGAGACGTCGAGCAGGGGCAGGCGGACGCCTGGCGCCGAGCCTATTCGGGTTTGGCCGAACTCGGGATCTTCGGCGTGGCGCTGCCGGAGGAGCACGGCGGCGCCGACGGCACGGTCGACGACCTGTGCGCGATGGTCGACGAGGCGGCGGCCGCGTTGGTGCCGGGTCCCGTCGCGACGACCGCACTGGCCACGCTCGTGCTCGAGCCGCCAGAAGTGCTGCAGGCGCTGGCTTCGGGCGAGCGGGTCGCCGGGGTGGCGTTGACGGCAGACGTGCGGTTTGCCGACGGCCGGGCCTCGGGCACCGCGGACTACGTGCTCGGGGCCGATCCCACCGGGGTGCTGCTGGTGCCGGCCGGCGACGTCTTCGTCATGGTCGACGCGGGTGCGGACGGCGTGTCCGTCGAGCCCCGCAAGGCCACAGACTTCTCCCGGCCGCTGGCGCGCGTCGTGCTCGAGTCCGCGCCCGCCGAGGCGGTCAGCGCTCCCGCACAGCGAGTGATCGACATCGCCGCCGCCGTCATGGCGGCCGAGGCCGCGGGTCTGGCGCGCTGGGCGTTGCAGACCGCGACCGAGTACGCGAAGGTGCGCGAGCAGTTCGGCAAGCCCATCGGCAGTTTCCAGGCCATCAAGCACATGTGCGCAGAGATGCTGCTGCGGTCCGAGCAGGCCTCGGTGGCCGCCATGGATGCGGCAAGGGCGGTCGCGGAGGGCGTCTTATCCGGTGACGGCGACGACAACCAACTCTCGATCGCCGCGGCGGTGGCCGCCGCCGTCGGGATCGAGGCCGCCAAGGCCAACGCCAAGGACTGCATCCAGGTGTTGGGCGGCATCGGGATCACCTGGGAGCACGACGCGCATCTGTATCTGCGTCGCGCCTACGGCATTTCGCACTTCCTCGGCGGAGCGCCGCGCTGGTTGCGCCGAGTTGCGGCGTTGACGCAACAGGGTGTGCGCCGTGACCTGCGCATCGATCTCGAGTCGGTTGCCGACCTGCGCCCCGAGATCGCCTCTGCCGTCGCGGAAGTCGCAGCGTTGCCCGTCGAGAAACAGCAGGCCGCGCTCGCCGATGCGGGCTTGCAGGCACCGCACTGGCCCAAGCCGTACGGCCGCGGGGCCGGCCCCGCGGAGCAGTTGTTGATCGACCAGGAGCTGGCGGCCGCCGGGGTCACCCGGCCGGACCTGGTGATCGGATGGTGGGCTGCGCCAACGATTCTCGAGCACGGCACCCCCGAACAGATCGAGAAGTTCGTACCCGCGACGCTGCGGGGCGAACTGCAGTGGTGCCAGCTGTTCTCCGAGCCGGGCGCCGGATCGGATCTGGCGGCGCTGCGCACGAAGGCGGTTCGCGTGGACGGCGCGACCGCGAGCGGCGCAGACAAACCGGGCTGGAAGTTGACCGGTCAGAAGGTGTGGACCTCGGCGGCGCACAAGGCCGCGTGGGGTGTCTGCCTTGCCCGCACCGATCCGGACGCGCCGAAGCACAAGGGGATCACGTACTTCCTCGTCGACATGAAATCGCCGGGCATCGACATCCGCCCGCTGCGCGAGATCACCGGGGACAACCTGTTCAACGAGGTGTTCTTCGACGAGGTGTTCGTGCCCGACGAGATGGTGGTCGGCCAGGTCAACGACGGATGGCGGCTGGCGCGCACCACGCTGGCGAACGAGCGGGTCGCGATGGCTCACGGCACCGCGCTGGGCAACCCGATGGAGGAGTTGCTCAAACAGGTCGCCACGCTGGACTTCGACGTGGCCGGCCAGGATCGGTTGGGTTCGTTGATCGTGGCGGCTCAGGTCGGTTCACTGCTGGATCAGAAGATCGCCGAACTCGCTGTCGGAGGCCAGGATCCCGGCCCGCAGGCCAGCGCGCGCAAGCTGATCGGCGTGCGCTACCGGCAGGCGCTCGCCGAACTGCGGATGGAATTGTCCGAGGGCGGGGGCGTGGTCGAAAACTCGACGGTGTTCGACTTCCTCAACACCCGGTGCCTGACCATCGCGGGCGGGACCGAGCAGATCCTGCTCACCCTCGCAGGCGAACGACTGCTGGGGCTGCCCCGTTAGCTGAACGCGGCCTGGTGGCCTAACGGGTTGATCGCACGCAGCTGGTGCTTGTAACCAACCCGTTAAGCGCGCCGGGCTGCCCCGTCAGCTGAACGCGGCCTGCGCGCACGCGTCCGGCGAGGTGATGTTGACCCCGCCGTAGACCACCTGAATGTGCGAGCACACGATCAGTGGAACGTCGGTGCGGGGCGCGCCGGTGCGCTGATCTACCGGCCAGGCGATCCCGTGGAACTGGAACTTCTCGGGCGGTCCGCCCCCGAAGTAGATGGTCGTGAACTCCACGTCGGTCAGCGATTTGAACGACCGGGTGTTGGGCGCATCGAAATTGAAGTTGATGTACACGCTGCGGTCCATGGTGCGCAGCGTCGTGGTCTGGCGGGCCCACAGGTCGCCGGGGAAGCCAAGAACGTCTGGGCCGCGGCGCAGGTTGGCGTTGGCGTCGAACAAGCACTTGGCCTCGGCCGCGATGCAGTTCGCGGTCACGTGCATCTCGAGGTTGGTGCCGGGGTCGACCGGAACCGAGGAGTCCGCGGTGTCGACGGCCGCGGCCGCCGTCGGGGTGGGCGCCATGACCGTCAGCGCCAGCAGGATCACCGAGATCGCCGCAGCGACGCCGGTCAACCGGTTCGTCACGTTGCTCCCCTTCCACGTGCGGCGAATGCTAGCCCGCGCGCTATTCGTCATAGGTGACTTCGACCGATTCCGAGCGGGGCAGGGCTTGGCAGCCCAGGATCAGCCCCTCGTCGAGGTCGGATTGTTCGAGCACGTCGTTGACGTCCATTTCGACGTCGCCGCTCTTCTTCAGCACCGCGCACGCGCCGCAATGGCCCTCGCGGCAGGAGAACGGCGCGTCGAGCCCCTTGTCCAGCAGCACGTCGAGCAGTTTGGCGTTGCGGGGCCACCGCACCTCGTGGGTTTCGCCGTCGAGCGTGACGATCGCGGTGGCCGGACCCTCGTCGCTGTCGTCCTCCTCGATGACCACCGCCGCGAACGGATCGGAGTCCAGCGACTTGAACACCTCGATGTGCACCCGCTCGGCGGGCATGCCCGCACCCTTGACCGCCTCCTCGGCCGCGGCCATGAACGGCCCCGGACCACAGATGTAGGCGTCGTGACTTGTGTAGGGAGCGGTCAGGGCGGCGAGTGCGGCCGCGCTCGGCAGACCCTGCACCGTTTCCAGCCAGTGCACGACGACCAACCGCTCGGGATACTTCTCGCTGAGCTCACGTAGCGCCGAGCCGAAGATGACCGACGTCTCGTCCCGGTTGGCGTAGATCAGCACGACCTTGCCGCTGCCCTCGGCCAGCGCCGACTTGCAGATCGACATCATCGGCGTGATCCCGGAGCCGGCGGCCAGCAGCAGGAAGTCGGTGTCCAGCGTCTTGGGCACGAAGGTGCCCGAAGGTGCGAGGACGTGGATCTTCATGCCGGCGTGCGCGTGATCGCACAGCCAGTTCGAGGCGTACCCGTCGGCGGTGCGCTTGACGGTGACGGTCAGCCGGTCGTCGGTAAAGGGCGAACTGCACAGGGAGTAGCAGCGCGCCACCGAACCCGTCCGGTCGCTGGGCACGCGCAGTGTCAGGAACTGTCCTGGCGCATAGCGCAACCGTTCGGCCGGTATATCGGCGCCGGAGGGCACGCTGAACACCAGCGAGCGCGCGTCGTCGGTCTCGGTGACGACATCGGCAAGTTCCAGCTCGAGCACGTGGCTGCCGAGCGGCTCGTCGGTCACTTTCGCGTCCACCTCTCACGTCCGCCAGCCCTGCGACCCAGGGCGATAACTAGAACAGGTTACAGAAATGCATGTGTGCAGGTCCAGGTCCTACAGGTATGCCCTACTCGACACGAATCGTAACGTGTTCTAATCTGACGGCTAAGCGGTTCGCGCTTCGCGTGAGTGCTCATCGCAGTTGTGGGCTCTTCGCGTGAGCGCTCATCGCAGTCCGTCCTATCCCGGGAGGCACATCAGTGACGTCCATTGAACAGCGTGACGTGCAGTCGGTCCTAGCCGGGATCGACGATCTACTGCCGCTGATCGCCAAACGCGCACAGGCCACCGAAGACCTGCGCCGCCTCCCCGACGACACGGTCAACGAACTCAACGAGGTCGGCTTCTTCAAGCTGCTTCAGCCCGAGCAGTGGGGCGGAATGCAGTGCGATCCGACGCTCTTCTACGAGGCGGTGCGCCGCCTTGCCAGCGTCTGCGGCTCGACCGGTTGGGTCAGCTCGATCATCGGCGTGCACAACTGGCACCTCGCGCTGTTCGACCAGAAGGCGCAGGAAGAGGTGTGGGGCGACGATCCCGCCGTGCGGATCTCCTCGTCGTATGCGCCGATGGGGGCGGGCACCGTCGTCGACGGTGGCTACATCGTCAACGGGTCGTGGAACTGGTCGTCCGGTTGTGACCACGCCACGTGGACGTTCGTCGGCGGACCGGTGATCAAGGACGGCAAGCCGGTGGACTTCGGCAGCTTCCTGATTCCGCGCTCCGAATACGAGATCGACGACGTGTGGCATGTGGTCGGTCTCAAGGGAACCGGGAGCAACACGCTCAAGGTCAAGGACGTGTTCGTGCCACGGCACCGCTTCCTGTCCTACAAGGCGATGAACGACCGCACCGCGGGCGGGCTGGAGACCAACACCGCACCGGTCTACAAGATGCCGTGGGGCACAGTGCATCCCACCACCATCTCCGCGCCCATCGTCGGTATGGCGTACGGCGCGTACGACGCGCACGTCGAACATCAGGGCAAGCGGGTGCGCGCGGCGTTTGCGGGGGAGAAGGCCAAGGACGATCCGTTCGCCAAGATCCGGATCGCCGAGGCCGCCAGCGATATCGACGCGGCCTGGCGTCAGCTGATGGGCAATGTCGGCGACGAGTACGCCTTGCTGAAAGCGGGCGAGGAGATTCCGTTCGAGCTGCGCGCCCGCGCCCGCCGTGACCAGGTGCGCGCGACCGGCCGTGCGATCGCCTCGATCGACCGCCTCTTCGAGGCTTCCGGTGCCACCGCGTTGAGCAACGACGCACCGGTGCAACGGTTCTGGCGGGACGCCCACGCCGGGCGCGTACACGCCGCCAACGATCCCGAACGCGCCTACCTGATCTTCGGCAACAACGAGTTCGGGCTGCCGCCGCAGGACACGATGGTTTAACGGGAAGGCCAGATGACCTCATACATCCAGGAAACCGAGCAGCAGGTCGAGGTCACCTTCGAATCGACGTCCCGGTACGCGCAGGTTCGCGCTGGTGAACGAGACATGCGGCTGCACTACCACGAAGCCGGCGTCGGCCACTCGGAGACGGTCGTGTTGCTGCACGGCGGCGGACCCGGCGCGTCGAGCTGGTCGAACTTCTCCAAGAACATCGCGGTGCTCGCCAGGCACTTTCACGTCATCGCCGTCGACCAGCCCGGTTACGGCCACTCCGACAAACACACCGAGCACGAGCAGTACAACCGCTACAGCGCGAACGCGGTGCTCGGGTTGTTCGACCACCTGGGCATCGAACGCGCTGCGCTGGTCGGCAATTCGCTCGGCGGGGGGACCGCGGTGCGGTTCGCGCTCGACAATCCCAAGCGGGCAGGCCGGCTCGTGCTGATGGGGCCCGGCGGGCTGTCGGTCAACCTCTTCGCGCCCGACCCCACCGAGGGCGTCAAACTGCTCGGCAAGTTCACCGCCGAGCCCACGCGCGAGAACATGGAGAGGTTCCTGCGCATCATGGTTTACGACCAGAACCTGATCACCGGTGAGCTGATCGACGAACGGTTCGAGATCGCCAGCCAGCCCGAGTCACTGGCCGCGGCCAAGGCGATGGGAATGTCGTTCGCGGGCGCGGACTTCGAGCTCGGCATGATGTGGCGCGAGGTGTACAAGCTGCGCCAGCCGGTCCTGCTGATCTGGGGCCGCGAGGATCGCGTCAACCCGCTCGACGGCGCGCTGGTGGCGCTCAAACAGATTCCGCGCGTGCAGCTGCACGTCTTCGGGCAGTGCGGACACTGGGCCCAGCTGGAGAAGTTCGACGAATTCAACAAGCTCACCATCGATTTCTTGAAACCTTCTCGGGAGGGCGTGCGATGACCATCAAATCGCTTGGCTACCTTCGGATCGAGGCAACGGACGTCGCGGCGTGGCGCGAGTACGGCCTGAAGGTGCTCGGCATGGTCGAGGGCTCCGGCCAGACCGACGGCGCGCTCTATCTGCGGATGGACGAGTTCCCGGCCCGATTGGTGATCGTGCCGGGAGAGCACGACCGCCTGCTGCAGTCCGGCTGGGAGACCGCCAATGCCGAGCAATTGCAGGACATCCGGAACCGGCTCGACATCCAAGGTGTTCCGTACAAGGAGGCTTCGGCCGCCGAGCTGGCCGAACGCCGGGTCGACGAGATGATCCGCTTCGACGACCCGTCGGGTAACACGCTCGAGGTCTTCCACGGCGTCGCGCTCGAGCACCGCCGCGTCGTCAGCCCGTACGGCCACAAGTTCGTCACCGAGCAGCAGGGCCTGGGCCACGTGGTGCTGACCACCCGTGACGACGCCGAAACGCTGCACTTCTATCGGGACGTGCTCGGGTTTCATCTGCGTGACTCGATGCGGTTGCCGCCGCAGCTGGTCGGACGGCCCGCCGACGGCGCGCCCGCGTGGCTGCGCTTCCTCGGGGTCAACCCGCGCCACCACAGCCTGGCGTTCATGCCCGGTGAGACGCCGAGCGGCATCGTGCACCTGATGGTCGAGGTGGAAAGTGCCGACGACGTCGGGCTCTGCCTGGACCGCGCGTTGCGCCGCAAGGTGCCGATGTCGGCGACGCTGGGCCGCCACGTCAACGACAAGATGCTGTCGTTCTACATGAAGACGCCGGGCGGGTTCGACGTCGAATTCGGTTGTGAGGGCTTGCAAGTCGAGAACGAGGACTGGGTCGCGCGGGAAAGCACCGCGGTCAGCCTGTGGGGCCACGACTTCAGCGTCGGCTTCAAGTGACGGTGAAGATCACTCGATAATGGCGGCCGAACCGATCGATCCGCGCACATTCCGCAGCGTGCTCGGGCAGTTCTGCACGGGCATCACGGTGATCACCACGGTCCACGACGGCGTGCCGATCGGATTCGCGTGCCAGTCGTTCGCCGCGCTGAGCCTGGATCCACCGCTGGTGCTGTTCTGCCCGACGAAGATGTCGCGGTCGTGGCAGGCCATCGAGGCCAGCGGTCATTTCTGCGTGAACGTGCTGCACGAGAACCAGAAGGACGTCTCGGCGCGGTTCGGCTCCAAGGAACCCGACAAGTTCGCCGAAATCGACTGGTATCAGTCGAAACTCGGCTCGCCGGTCATCGAGGGCACGCTCGCTCACATCGACTGCTCGGTGCATTCGGTGCACGACGGGGGCGACCACTTCGTCGTGTTCGGCGCGGTGCATTCGCTGTCGGACGTCCCGCACCGCAAGCCGCGGCCGCTGCTGTTCTACCGCGGGCAGTACACCGGTATCGAGCCGGAGAAGAACACGCCCGCGCAATGGCGCGACGACCTCGAGGCGTTCCTCACCGCCACCACCGACGACACCTGGCTGTAGCGCTACAACAACTCGTCGATGAAGCCGACGATCGTCGCCGCGACCTCCCGGTGCACGGTCTCATTGAGAACGTCGTGACGTGCGCCCTCGAATTCGGCCAGGCGCAACGAGTCGATCTGCTCGGAGTAGGCCCGCACCGCCCCGACCGCAGCGATCGGATCATTCGAACCGTGCACGGCCAGGGTCGGCACCGCCAGCTTCGGCAGGACGGCGCCGAACCGGTCCCAGGCCCGGTCGAGTTCCCGTGTCAGCGCCACACCGTCGGCATCGACGAATGCCAGCGGGTCGGTCGCCAGCAGGTCGAGGTAGAACGGGTCGTCGGACAGCCAACTGGGCTCGAGGCGCAGTGCGGTGTCGTTGTCGAGCATCGCCGGGATCGGCACCAGCGGAGCGCCCGAGACAACCCCGCCGGCATAACGGTCGGGCTGGTCGAGCAGCCGGAACAGCGTGACGATCGAGCCGAACGAATGCCCTTGTGCAATCAACGGTATTGCGGGCGTGGCACTTTCGACGAGCGAGATCAGGGCGTCGGCGAGCGAGGAGCTGTCCTCGGTTGATCCGAAGTCCCCGCGGGTGCCCGGGCTCAAACCGTGGCCGAACTGGTCGACGGCCCACAGGTCGACGCCCGCGGCGTTGAGCGCAAAGCCGTAGCGGTGGTAGAGCCCGGTGTGCTCGCCGAAGCCGTGCAGGAAGATCACCGCCGCGCGCGGCTGCGCCGACGCCCAGTGGCGGTGGTAGGCCCGGCCCTTCGGGTGGTCGATGAACGGCATACCGACGACGTTAACCCTTGCCCAGCAACACGTCGTGCTGGTCGTGCATCCGGTCGCGGATCGCGTCCACGACGGCCGCCACCTCGGGCCGGCGCAGTGTTTCACCACGGGTGACGAGCCAGTACGTCAGCCGCACCGACGCCTCGGTGCGCAGGACGCGCACGAGATCGGCGTGGCGGTCGGCCATGAAGCAGGGCAGCAGCCCGAGTCCCGCGGCAGCGCGGGTCGCCTCAACGTGGACGAAAACGTTCGTCGACGTGACGGACTCCCGCATCGCGGGTGCGAAACCCGTCGCCGCATCGAGGTCGTCGACCTGCAACATCGAGTCGATGAAATAGACCAGCGGATGACGGTTCAGGTCGGCGACGGTGGTCGGCGTACCGTGCTCGGCCAGGTAGTCACGGGAACCGTAGAGGCCGAGGCAGTAATCACCGAGCCTGATCGCCCTGGCCCGATGAACTCGCGGTTCGCCGACGACGACCTCGACGTCGAGCCCGGACCTCTGCTGGGTCGCGCGGCGGGTGGCGGCGACGATCTCGACGGCCACATTCGGATGCTGCCGTTGCACACGCGCGGCGGCGGGGGCGGCGATATAGGCGGAGAAGCCGTCGGTGGCCGAGATCCGGACGACGCCCTCGAGCGCACGTTCGCCGGCGGGGTCGACGGCCAGCGAGCGCACGGCCGAGTCGATGACCTCCGCTGCGGCCAGCGCTTCGCGTCCGAGTTCGGTGAGTTCCCATCCGCCCGCGCCGCGGGCCAGCACGCGTCCACCCACCGACTCCTCGAGTGCGGCGATACGCCTGGAGATCGTGGTGTGGTTGAGGCCCAGCTCCTCCGCGGCGGCGTTGTACCGGCCCGACCGGCCGACCGCCAGCAGCACCAGGAGATCATCGGCGCTCGGTCGTCGCCGACCCGACGACTGGGTCATATGTGCATTTTTGCAGATACTCCCTGCACCTTTCGCCATTGCCCGGTGACCTATCTGCGGGAATACTCACAGGCGACTTGTCTGCCATCACAACCCGAAGGAGTCTGCGATGGGCGTCACCAACCCCGACAGCGGCGCCGCGCCGGTCCCCACCGGACTCAAACGCGTCGTGGTCGCCTCGATGGCAGGCACCGTCGTCGAGTGGTACGAATTCTTCCTCTACGCCACCGCCGCCACTCTCGTCTTCAACAAGGTGTTCTTCGCAGAAAGCACCAGTGAGGCCAGCGGCCTGATCGCCGCACTCCTGACCTACGCCGTCGGATTCGTGGCACGGCCGCTGGGCGGCATCGTCTTCGGTCACTTCGGTGACAAGTACGGGCGCAAGAAGCTGTTGCAGTTCGCGATCCTGCTCGTCGGCGCCGTCACCTTCCTCATGGGGTGCCTGCCGACCTACGCGCAGATCGGCGTGTGGGCGCCGATCCTGTTGGTGGTCCTGCGGTTCATGCAGGGCTTCGCGGTCGGAGGTGAATGGGGTGGCGCGGTCCTGCTGGTCGCCGAGCACAGGCCCAACGACCGGCGCGGCTTCTGGGCCAGCTGGCCGCAAGCGGCGGTGCCGGTGGGCAATATGCTCGCCACCGTCGTCTTGCTGGTGTTGACCGCCGCGCTGCCGGAGACGGCGTTCCTGTCCTGGGGATGGCGGGTCGCGTTCTGGCTGTCGGCGGTGGTGGTGGTGATCGGGTACTACATCCGGACCAAGGTCACCGATGCTCCGATCTTCGTGGCCGCTCAAGAAGAGGTCGAGCGCGTCAAGGCCGTCTCGTACGGCGTGATCGAGGTGCTGAAGCGGTATCCCCGAGGGGTTTTCACCGCGATGGGCCTGCGGTTCGCCGAGAACATCATGTACTACCTGGTGGTCACCTTCTCGATCGTCTATCTCAAGACGCACGTCGGCGCGGACACCAGCGACATCCTGTGGTGGTTGCTGGTCGCGCACGCGGTGCACTTCGTGGTGATCCCGCAAGTGGGGCGGTTGTCCGATCGGTTCGGCAGACGGCCGGTGTACATCGTCGGGGCGATCCTCGGAGGCACGTGGGGCTTCTTCGCGTTCCCGATGATGAACAGTGGTTCCTACGCGCTGATCATGGCCGCCATCATCCTCGGGCTCGTCATCCACGCGCTGATGTACTCACCGCAGCCCGCGATCATGGCCGAGATGTTCCCGACCCGCATGCGGTATTCCGGTGTCTCCCTCGGGTATCAGGTGACATCGATCGTCGCCGGATCGCTCGCGCCCGCCATCGCCACCTGGCTGCTCGACAAGTTCGACTCGGCGGTGCCGATCGCTCTCTATCTCGCGGGGGCTTCGCTGATCACCCTGGTGGCCGCGTTGTTCAACCGTGAGACCAAGGGCCTCGATCTCGCGACGCTGGACGCAGCCGATCGTGAGCAACTCGCCAAAGCGGGTGTCGTATGAGCGATCTCGACGGGCGCACCGCTTTGGTCACCGGCGGCGCCAGTGGCATCGGTGCGGCTTGTGCGCGTGCCTTGGCCCAGCGTGGGGCGACGGTCACCGTCGCGGACCTCGACGAGGGCGGCGCCAACAAAGTCGCCGACGAAATCGATGGAAAAGCCTGGGCGGTAGACCTTTCCGATGTGTCAGCGCTCGAGGATCTTCGGCTGCAGACCGATATCCTGGTCAACAACGCCGGCGTACAGCATGTCAGCCCGATCCACGAGTTTCCGCCCGAGCGCTTCCGCTTCATCCTCGCGTTGATGCTCGAAGCGCCGTTCCTGTTGATCCGTGCGGCGTTGCCGCACATGTACTTGCGCAAGTTCGGGCGCGTCATCAACATCTCATCTGTGCACGGTCTGCGCGCCTCGGAGTACAAGAGCGGCTACGTCACCGCCAAGCACGGGTTGGAAGGGTTGTCGAAGGTGACGGCTCTGGAAGGCGGCCCGCACGGCGTCACGAGCAACTGCGTCGACCCCGGCTATGTGCGGACCCCGCTGGTGACCAAGCAGATCGCCGATCAGGCCCGCACCCACGGCATCGACGAGGATAAGGTGGTCGCCGACATTCTGTTGAAGGAGAGTGCAATCAAGCGACTTGTCGAACCCGAAGAAGTTGCCTCCCTGGTGACCTGGCTCGCCTCGCCGGACGCGGGGATGGTGACCGGAGCGTCGTACACGATGGACGGCGGGTGGAGTGCCCGATGACCGCCACCCCGCAATGGACACCCACCGAAGCCGATGTGGCCGGAGCGCGGGTCACCGACTTCGCACAGTTCGTGCAGCGCCGCACCGGCCGAAACCACCCCGACTACGAGTCGCTGTGGCAGTGGTCGACCGACAAGCCGGATGCGTTCTGGGCCGCGTTGTGGGACTACTTCGACCTCGGTGACCGACCGGAAAAGGTGCTCGCATCCGCTGAAATGCCTGGGGCGCAGTGGTTTCCGGGGGTACAGCTCAACTATGTCGACCAGGTGATTCGCAATGCCCGGTCGGACCGGCCCGCCATCGTGTACCTGCGTGAGGGCGGGGATCCGGTCGATGTGTCGTGGAGCGAGTTGTTGGGACGTACGGCAGCGTTCGCACAGACGCTGCGTGACCTCGGTGTGAGCGCCGGCGACCGGGTCGTGGGCTATCTGCCCAATATTCCCGAGGCCGTGATCGCATTCCTCGCCACCGCCAGCCTCGGTGCGATCTGGAGTGCCTGCGGCCAGGACTATTCGGCGAAGGCCGCGCTCGACCGCCTGGGTCAGCTCGAACCGACGGTGCTGGTGACCACCGACGGCTATACCTACGGCGGGAAGTTCCACGACAAGGGCGCCGACATCGCCGCGCTGCAGAAGGGATTGCCGACGCTGCGCGCGACGGTGATGGCACCCGACCTCGCGGGCAGCAGCAGCAAGGAGTTGACCACGACACCGGTCGACTTCGCCCACCCGCTGTGGATCCTGTTCTCCTCGGGCACCACGGGGCTGCCCAAGGGCATCATGCACGGGCACGGCGGTGTGCTGGTCGAACACCTCAAAGCTGTGAGCCTGCAGTCGGACATCGGAGCTGACGACACCTTCTTCTGGTACACCAGCCCCAGCTGGATGATGTGGAACTTTCAGGTGGCCGGCCTGCTGGTCGGGGCGACGATCGTCTGCTACGACGGCAGCCCCAACGCACCGCGTCCGGATGCGCTCTGGGAGATCGCGGCGCGGGTCAAGGCGACCGTGCTGGGGACGAGCCCGGGCTATGTGCTGGGCTGCGCGAAGGCCGGCGCGGTGCCACGCAAGGAGCACGACCTGTCGGCGTTGCGCACGGTCGGCATCACCGGCTCGTCGCTGCCTCCGTCGTCGTCACTGTGGTTGCGCGACAACGTCGGTGAGCATGTCCAGGTGTCGTCGATCAGCGGCGGCACCGACGTGGTGTCCGCTTTCATCGGCGGGGTCCGCACGGTCCCGGTGTGGCCGGGTGAGTTGTCGGCCCCGTACCTGGGATGCGCGCTGGACTCGTGGGACGAGTCCGGCAACCCAGTGCGCAACGAAGTCGGCGAGCTGGTGGTGACCCAGCCTTTGCCGTCGATGCCCGTCGGGTTCTGGAACGATCCCGACGGGTCGCGTTATCGCGCAGCGTATTTCGAGATGTTCCCCGGTGTGTGGCGACACGGCGACTGGATCACCATCACCGACCACGGCAGCATCATCGTGCACGGCCGCTCGGACTCGACCTTGAATCGGCACGGTATCCGGATGGGCAGCGCCGACATCTACCAGGCGGTCGAACGGCTGCCCGAGGTGGCGGAAGCCTTGATTATCGGCGTCGACGAACCCGACGGCGGATACTGGATGCCGCTCTTCGTGGTCCTCGCCGAGGGTGCCGAACTGACCGACGAGGTTCGCGACCGCATCAAAAACACCGTCCGCGAGGAAGTCTCACCGCGGCATGTGCCCGACGAGATCATCGCCGCACCAGGTGTGCCGCACACCCGCACAGGCAAGAAGCTCGAGGTGCCGATCAAGAAGCTGTTCCAGGGAGCCGACGCCGCGAAGGTGGTCGAGCGCAGCGCCGTCGACGACCCGGACCTGTTGGACTGGTACGTCACGCAGCGTCGAACGTGACCAGGTCGACGCTGAGCCGGCCTTCGATCATGCTGACGGATCGCACGGGTGGACCGGGCAGCGGCGGTGCGGTCGATCGATACGTTGCGCCGGTGGGCGTCGTGAACTCGGCGCTGTGTACGCCGTCGCGATCACTGGTCACCACCGACCAGCCGGGCGCTTCCTTGGCGTAGTTGCAGGCCTCGCATTCGCCTAGCCCGTTCAACGCACTCGTAGGCCCGGCTCGGTGCCGCGGCACCGCATGGTCGCGGTGTCGTATCGGTGCGTTGCAGTAAGGAGTGCGGCACGTCTGGTCTCGAATTCCGATGAATGCCGCCAAACCCTTTGGGAAGGCGCGGGCTTGGGATTCCATGGCGACGAGCTGACTGCTGACCGGATGGCGGTACAGACGCCGCAGCATCGCCTTGGCGGCGGCGGTGGCCGCGTCAACGGTCAGTGCTCTCGCGATCGAACTCGGTAGCGGACCGTATCCGTCGAGCCATGCGGGTGAATCGTCGTCACCCCACAGTGTTGTGTCGGCCATCACGAGGTTCAGCGTCACCGGCACGGGCTGCTCGACCGGACACCCCGTGACCCGTTCCACCAAGGTATCGGCCATCACTTGCCCGCGAGACCTGTCATCGAACGTGGTGTCGGCGGCGCGTTTCAACGCCGCGTAGACACTGACACCCTGCGCGACGGGCAGCAGGGCGGTAACCCACGTCATCGTGTCGGGGGCCGGACGGATGGTGACGCATCGGTCGGCAGCGGCTTTGGCGCTGCGATCCACGACCGCTTCGACGTCGAGCGCACAGGCAATCTTCTTGGCTTCGGCGGCGATCCGCTTGTCACCCCACCCCTCGAGACGCGCGGTGTCGCGGCACATCTCCGAATCCAGTCGGCGACGATGCTCGACACTCAAGCAAGCTGACTCGCGCACGATCAGGGTGGCGCGCCATTCCGAGAGCACTCCGGACTCCAAAGCCGCCAGGGTGCAGGGCATCTCGTCAACCAGAGCCGTGGCGAAGCCCAGGTGACGGCCTCCCTGCACCGGCGCATCGCGTCGTGCGAGTGCGACTTCTGTCGCCAAGCCGCGGCCCCGACGGTTCGCGGGCACACCCGCGGCCTCTTCGGCGGCGCGGCGTTTCTCCTTCCACAGCACGGTCGCGCGGGCTTGTGCCGCGGCGGCGCAGGACTTCAACCGCTCGAATCGCTCGACTGCATCCCGTAAGTCCGCCTCGGAAGCACCCGGGTCCACATCGAACTGATATTCGAACATGCCCGAGACGCTACACACGGGCACCGACAAGTGACTGCGGCCTGGTCAGCGCGGCATCGTACGCCCGCGGCGTCGCTCAGAACCGGCCGCGGCCGCGCCTGCCGCGGTGACGATAACGGCCAGCCCAACGAATCCGAGTGGTACCGAGGAAGCCGCCGCGATCGATGCGACGATGAGGGGACCCGCGGCGTCACCGCTCTCCCGCCCGATCTCCGCGGCGCCCATCGTCTGGCCGAGGCGCTCCGCGGGCGTCGTCTGCGCCAGCATCGTGAAGGCCAGTGGTGTGATGACGCCGCAACCCACACCGATCACAACGGCGGCACACAGCAGTCCGGTGAGGCCGGGCAATATCGCGCTGGCCGCACCGGCAGTGGTGAGCACGAATCCGCACGCGATGCCGGCCCCCAGGGTGATCCTTCCGGCGTCGAACAAGCGCCCGGCTACGGGCTGTGCAACGGCGGTGGCCAGCGCGAGCACAGAGACGACGGCGCCGGTCACGACCGGGCTCAGGCCGGCCTGCGTACCGAGAACCGGAAGGAAACCGACACCAGCCGACAGGGCCGCGGTGGCTGCGGCCAGCGCGAGTGTCGGAGTGACAAAGGAGCTTTGGGTGAATCTGCGCAGGGTGTCGAGCAGAGTCTGACGTCGCCGCGGCTGCGGAGTGACGGCCGGTACCGCGGAAGCGGCCCACAGTGCGACGCCGGCGCCGAGGACGGTCAGCACTGCGAAAAGCAGTTGCAAACCGCCGAGTGTCACGATCAGTCCGCCCAGTAGCGGCCCGAGCGTGTAACCGACGGACTTGTAGGACCCGTAGGTGCCGAAGGCGCGGCCGTGGGAGCCCGCCGGGGTCAGCAGCGCGACGAGGGCGGAGGCGGCAGGGGAGAAGGCGGCCGCGCCGATGCCTTGGCCGAATCGCGCCACCCACAGCCACGCCGGATCGTCGGCCACCACGTACGTCACCGACGCCGCGGCGAAGATGAGCAACCCGGCGATGAGCACGGTGCGCGCGCCGATGCGGTCGGCCAGTGTCCCGAAAACAGGCTTCAGCACCACCTCCGCCCCGTCGTAGATCGCGAGCAGCGCACCGAGCGTCAGCAGTGAGGCGGCGGTGCCGGTGGTGGTCGTGCCGAGCATGCCGGCCACGGCATGTGCCCCGAAGGCCGTGGTGAAGCCGGCCGCCAACAGCGGTGCGCGCGCAGCGGTGCCGCTCATACCGCGCGCAACCTCAGGCCAACCACGCGCCGATGCGTCGCACGGCCTCGTCGATGTCCGACGAGGGACCCGCGAACGACAGCCGGACAAAGGTTCCGCCGCGGGTCGGGTCGAAGTCGATACCCGGTGCGATCGCAACTCCGGTGTCGGCGAGCAACTTCGAACAGAACGACAGCGAATCCGAGGTCAGATGCGAGACGTCGGCGTAGACGTAGAACGCCCCATCGGTCGGCGCCAGGCGGTCGATGCCGAGGCTTCGGAGCCCGTCGAGCAGCATCCCGCGGTTGGCGGCGTAGTGGTGCAGCAGCGCGTCGGACTCCGAGATGGACTCCGGGGTGAACGCCGCGACCGCGGCGTACTGCGGCAGAGTCGGCGGGCAGATGGTGAAGTTTCCGGTGAGACGGTCGACCGCCCGCTGCAGCTCCTTCGGCACCAACAGCCAGCCGAGCCGCCAGCCGGTCATCGCGAAGTACTTCGAGAAGCTGTTCACCACAATCGAATCCCGCGATGTCGCCCAGGCGCAGCTGACGGCGGGAGCACCCTCGTAGACCAGACCGTGGTACACCTCATCGCTGATCAGGCGCACCCCGCGCGATGCGCACCAGGAAGCGATCGCGGAGAGCTCGTCCGGCGGGATCACCGTGCCGGTCGGGTTGGCGGGACTGGCGACGATGACGCCGTGTACGGGCGGATCGAGTTCCTCGAGCATCTGCACCGTCGGCTGAAAGCGGGTCGCCGCGCCGCAGGGTATCTCCACGACCTCACAACCCAGCGCGGAGAGGATGTTTCGGTAACAGGGGTAGCCCGGGCTGGCGATCGCCACCCGGTCTCCGACGTCGAAGCTGGCCAGGAACGCCAGCAGGAAGCCACCCGACGAGCCCGTGGTGATGACCACGTCAGCCGGATCCACCTGCAGCCCATGGCGATCCAGGTATGAATGCGCGATGGCCGCGCGCAGTTCCGGGATTCCGAGCGCGACGGTATAGCCCAGTACGGTGGTCTCCAGCGCCTCCTTGGCTGCAGCCCGCACGGCTGCCGGAGCGCCCGCGCTGGGTTGGCCCGCGGACAGGTTGACGAGGTCGCCGTGGGTGCGCTGCCGTTCGGCGGCGGCCAGCCACACGTCCATGACGTAGAAGGGCGGAATCCCCGCGCGTAGAGCGACGCTCATCGGGAGCACTCCGTCAGCCGATCGAGATCGTGAAAGAACCCGTGCACGTCGGCGTAGTAAAACGGCTTGAAGGCGCCGTACACGCACTTCCAGTCGGGCACCCAGGTGATCAGAGCGTCGAGAAGCGTTGCACAGGAGGCTTTGTCGAGTGATGCGCTGACGAGGACGACCGGCGGCCTGCAGTTGTCGTATCGAGCGACGATCCTGGTCGTCGAGGCGTTCTCGGGTGTGGTTTTCCATACATCCTCGAGGACCATCGTCGCCCGGACGCGGCCGGCGACAACGGCGTCGATCTGTCCCTGCCAGGGGGGAACCGCAACGAAATCCATCGGGGGCTGCCCGGTGAACAGAATGGCGGGAGCGAAGTAGCTCGATGTGCACGACGTGTTGATGTAACCGCATTGCGCGCCGGCCAGGTCGTCCAGTCCGGTAGCCGGGTCGTCGCGGCGGACCACGAGCACGCTGGTCTGGCGGGGCTCACCGGTGAACTTCGACGTTGCGATCGCCAGGCCGCGGTAATGCTCATCACCGCTTCGGAGCAAGGAGTGCAGGCTGGGTGCCGGGACATACGCGATGTCCGGCTGATGGTGCGCCAGCGCCCGGTCGATGCCCGCGAGGTCGGTGCTCTCGGTCGCGGTGATCCCCGCTGCCGCGAGAAGTGTGGTCCACGGCTCGTCGCAGGCGGGCAGGCCGAGGTTTCGATCCACGACGAAGCTCAACATTGCCGCGAGCCTACGTCGCAAGCCCACCGGCCAACGCTAGAACACCTCGGATTCGAGGCGGCGCAGGTGATCGCTCGGCGGCCCGAGCAACTGTGCACTGCCGTGTGCGCGCTTGAAATAGAGCTGGATGTCGTGCTCCCAGGTGATCGCGATACCGCCGTGCATCTGCACGGCTTCGGCGGCAACCTTGGTGAATGCCTCGCTCGCCGAGAACCGGGCCAGGGCGGCCGAGGTCGGTGACGGCGCGGCGATCGCCTCGTCGACCACCGCACGCGCGGACTGAACCGCGACGTACAGGTCGGCCATCCGGTGCTTGAGTGCTTGGAAACTGCCGATGGGCCTGCCGAACTGCACCCGGTCCTTGGTGTACTGCACCGTGAGATCGAGACAACGCGATGCGGCACCGATCTGCTCGGCGGCCAGCAGCAGCGCGGCGGTGTCGGCCAGTCCCGGGTCCGCGGCGATATCGGTGCTCTGCTGAACCTCGAGGCCGGCCAGTCGGCGGGTCAGGTCCATCGCGTCCAGTCGTGTCGCGGTGAACTCGGTCCACCGGGTCAACCGGTCACCGTCCGCACCGACCACCACGTCGGCGATGTCGCCGTTGATCACATAGTCGGGGTCGAAGACCACCGTGCCGACCCGGGTCCCCTCGGCCATACCCTCGAGCGCTTCGGTGTCCGGCTCGTCTGCGGCCAGCAATGCCAACTCCGCGAGAGTGGTTCCCAACAACGGAGTCGGAACCAGCGCCTTGCCGAGCTCCTCGAGCACGACCGCCGCATCCGCGAGCTCACCGCCCGCGCCGCCCAGCTCCTCGGGCACCACCAGCGCCGCCGCGCCGACCTGCTCGCACAGCAGCGTCCACAACGATTCGTCGTATCCCCGTTCGGATTCCATCGCCGCACGCACCGCAGCGGGTGAGGCGTGCTTGTCGACCAGGGCAGCGACGGTCTCGCGCAGCAGTTGGCGTTCTTCACTCATGAAAGGGCCTCCAGTACGCGCCGACGGTGCACAGCGGGATCCCCCCACGCCGAGCGCAGCGCCTGCGCACGCAGCAGCCACAACGACAGGTCATGCTCCTGGGTGAACCCGATCGCGCCATGTGTCTGTAGCGCGGAGCGAGCCGCCAGCAGCGCCGCCTCGCCGGCCGCCGCTTTGGCGGCGCTCACATCACGCGCCGTGTCGGCCGAGTTCTCGGCGAGCGACAGGGCCGCGCCGTACACCAGTGGCCGGGCCAGCTCCACCGCGATGTGCACGTCGGCGAGTTTGTGCTTGATCGCCTGGTAGGTGCCGATGATCTTGCCGAACTGGCTGCGCTGCTTGGCGTATTCGACCGACATGTCCAGCATCGCCTGGCCGGCGCCCACCAGTTGGGCCGCCGTGGCAAGCACACCGAACTCATAGGCACGCGCCACGTCGGCCGCCCTGCCGTCACCTGAAGCGTTGACGTCAAACAGCTTTCGGCTCGGGTCGACCGATTCGTGCTGGGTCCCTGCGGTGCCGTCACGTACCTCGCCGTCCGCCGCCACCAAGATCAGGCCCGCGGTGTCGGCGTCGACGGCCCTGGGTACCTGTGGCGGCAGGGCGACGGTCGCGATCAGCTCACCGGATGCCAAGCCGGCACAACGCTCGTCGTCGGCGAGCAGAATCGGCGCGACCGCAATGGATTCGGCCACCGGGCCGGGAACGCACCACCGGCCGAGCCGTTCGGCGGCGACCACCAGGTCGACCGGATGAGCCTCGATGCCGTCGTACTTCTCCGGCACGAGGAGCGCCGTGACGCCGAGATCGGTCAGCTGCGCCCACACCTTGCGGCCCGGCGACGTGTCCCCGGCGGCCCAGGCCCGAACCGCACCGGGCAGGTCGGCGGCGCCGAGCGCGGCGTCGATGCTGGCGGCGAAATCGCGCTGCTGTTCGTCCAATTCAAAGTTCATGTGGTTACTTTCGCGGCAGGCCCAGCAGGCGCTCGGCGATGATGTTGCGCTGAATCTCGTTGGTCCCCGCGTAGATCGGTCCGCCGAGCGAGAACAACAACCCCTCGGTCCAGTTGTCGGCGAGCTCGGCGTCGGGACCGCGCATATCCAGCGCGGTCTGGTGGATGGCGACGTCGAGGTCTGACCAGAACACCTTGGTCACACTGGACTCGGCACCCAGTTCACCGCCCGCGGCAACGCGTGTCACCGTGCCGAACGTGTGCAGCCGGTAGGCCTGCGCCTTGATCCACGCGTCGGCCACCCGCTCGGCATAGGCCGGGTCCGGGTTCTCTTTCCACTGCGCCACGAGCCGTTCAGCGGGAGCCAGGAAGCGGGCCGGGCTTCGCAGTGACATGCCGCGCTCATTGCTCGATGTGCTCATCGCTGCGCGCCAGCCCTCGTGTACGTCGCCGATGACGTCGTTGTCGGGCACGAACACGTCGTCGAGGAAGATCTCACCGAAACCGGTGTCACCGCCGAGTTGCGCGATGGGTCGGACCGTGACGCCGTCGGCCTTGAGGTCGAACATGAAGTACGTCAGGCCGCGATGGCGTTCGGCTTCGGGGTCGGAACGGAACAGCCCAAAGGCGCGCTCCCCGAACGGCGCGCGGGAACTCCAGATCTTCTGCCCGTTGAGCAGCCAGCCGCCGTCGGTCCTGGTGGCCGTCGAGCGAAGCGACGCCAGGTCACTGCCCGACTCGGGCTCCGACCAGGCTTGCGCCCAGATCTCCTCGCCGCTGGCCATTTTCGGCAGAACGCGGTCGAGTTGCTCCTCGGTGCCGTGGGCGAACAGAGTCGGCGCCAGCATCGACGTGCCGTTGGCGCTGGCGCGGCCGGGGGCACCGGCACGGAAGTACTCCTCCTCGTACACCACCCACTGCAGCAGGCTCGCGTCGCGGCCGCCGTACTTCTCCGGCCACGTGATCACGGACAGCCCGGCGTCGTAGAGCACCTTGTCCCAACGCCTGTGCTGTTCGAAACCCTCTGCGGTGTCGTAGGACTTCGTGGGGAACTTGTCTCTGTTCTTGGCCAGGAACTCGCGCACCTCGGCCTGGAACTCGAGGGTCGCGTCGTCGAAATTCAGGTCCATCAGGAAGATCCAGCCCTCTCACGCAGCAGCGGTTTGACTACCTTGCCCCCGGGGTTTCGCGGCAGCGCATCGAGAAACTCGACCGAGCGGGGAGCTTTGAAGTTCGCCAGATGCTGCCGGGTGTAGGCGATTACGGCGTCCTCGTCGAGTTGGGCGCCGGGCTTGGCCACGACGTAGGCCTTGCCGACCTCACCGAGCCGGTCGTCGGGCACGCCGATCACCGCGGCTTCGGCCACCCCGTCGAGCCGCGCCAGCACCTGCTCGATCTCGGCGGGGTAGACGTTGAACCCGCCGCAGATGTACATGTCCTTGAGGCGGTCGGTGATGCGCAGGTTGCCGTTCTCGTCGACGGTGCCGACATCACCGGTGTGCAGCCAACCGTCGGAATCGATGGCCGCCGCGGTGGCTTCGGGGTCGTCGAGGTAGCCCAGCATCACGTTCGGTCCCCGCAGCAGCACCTCGCCGGCGTCGTCCTCGCCGGGGTTGTCAATGCGCAGTTCGAAATCCGCGATCGGCCGGCCCGACGTGGTGGCCACGGTGACAGCGTCGTCGTCGGGACGGCACATGGTTCCGAAACCGCTCGCCTCGGTGAGGCCGTAGGCGGTCAGCACGATGTCGATGTCGAGTTCGGTTTGCATCCGCTCGATCAGCACGACCGGGATGGTCGCCGCGCCGGTGACGGCGAACCGCAGCGACGTCAGGTCGTAATCGGCGCGCTTGGGATGGTCGAGCAGCGTCTGGTAGATCGTCGGCGGCCCCGGCAGCACGGTGATTCGGTGTTCCTGAACGGCCGACATCGTCTTCTCGGGGTCGAACGTCAACTGGGGAATCAGCGTGGCGCCGGTCTGCAGGCAGGCAAGGATTCCCGCTTTGTAACCGAAGTTGTGGAAGAACGGGTTGATGCACAGGTAACGGTCATCGCTTGCCAGCCGGCCGCACTCGGCCCACGCCGCCGGTGCGTCGAGCGACTGGCGGTGTGCACACAGCACGCCCTTGCTCCGGCCGGTGGTTCCGGAGGTGAACAAGATGTCGGACACGTCGTCGGATTGCACCGCGTCGGCGCGCGCATCCACGGCGTCCAGGTCGGTGCCCCGCGCGACGAACTCGTCCCAGGTGCCGTCGTCCTTGTCGACCGGCACCCGGACCACGTGGCGTAGCTGCGGCAGGGCGGAGCGGTCGATGGAGGCGGCCTTGTCGGCGCCGAGGAACTCACCCGATGCGAACAGCAACGGGGCGCCCGTGCGCGAGAGGATGTCGGTGGCCTCGCTGGCGGTGTAGCGGGTGTTGAGAGGGACGACGACGCCGCCTGCGTAGTGGGTGGCCAGGCAGGCGACCACCCAGTGCCAGGTGTTGGGGGACCAGATCGCGACGCGGTCTCCGGCGTTGATGCCGTGGTCGATCATGGCCGCGGCCGCTCTGCGGACCTCGTCGCGTAGCTGGGCGAACGTGACGGTGCGATGTTCCGTGACCAGTGCATTGTGGTCGGAAAACCGGTCGGCAATACGGTCCAAGACCTGGGGAATGGTCCTTGGATCCGAACTCATCGCTGCTCCTCTAACAAAGCAAGTGCTTGGTAGGTTAGCCTACAAGGGTGATTGAGGTCGAGGAGTTCCGGGCCGAGGTCCGCGACTGGCTCGCCGACAACCTGGTCGGGGAGTACGCCGCACTCAAGGGCCTCGGCGGGCCGGGCCGGGAGCACGAGGCTTTCGAGGAACGCCGAGCGTGGAACCAGCACCTGGCGGCGGCCGGATTGACGTGTCTGGGGTGGCCAGAAGAGCACGGCGGGCGCGGGCTGTCGGTTGCGCACCGGGTGGCCTTCTACGAGGAGTACGCGATCGCGAACGCTCCTGCGAAGGTCAACCACTTCGGTGAGGAGTTGCTCGGGCCGACATTGATCGCATACGGCACCCCCGAACAGCAGAAGCGATTCCTGCCGAAGATCCTCGACGTCACCGAGTTGTGGTGCCAGGGCTATTCCGAGCCGGGTGCCGGCAGCGACCTCGCCAACGTGTCGACCACCGCCGAACTCGACGGCGACCAGTGGGTGGTCAACGGGCAGAAGGTGTGGACATCGCTTGCGCACTGGGCGCAGTGGTGCTTCGTCGTCGCCCGCACCGAGAAGGGCTCCAAACGACACGCGGGCCTGTCGTACCTGCTGGTGCCGCTGGATCAGCCCGGTGTGGAGATCCGGCCCATCGTCCAGCTGACCGGGGATTCGGAGTTCAACGAGGTCTTCTTCGACGACGCCCGCACGGACGCGTCCCTGGTGGTCGGTGAACCGGGCGACGGCTGGCGCGTGGCGATGGGCACGCTGACCTTCGAGCGCGGCGTGTCGACGCTGGGCCAGCAGATCGAGTACGCACGTGAGCTGTCCGGTGTCGCGGAGTTGGCGAAACGCACTGGCGCGGCCGACGATCCACTGATCCGCGAGAGGTTGACCCGGTCCTGGGTGGGACTACGGACGATGCGCTCGTATGCGCTGGCGACGATGGACGTGGAACAAGCGGGTCAAGATAATGTGTCGAAGTTGTTGTGGGCCAACTGGCATCGCGAACTCGGCGAGATCGCGATGGACGTGCTCGGTCGTGAGGGGTTGACTCTGACCGACGGCGACTTCGACGAATGGCAACGGCTGTACCTGTTCTCGCGGGCTGACACGATCTACGGCGGGTCCAACGAGGTGCAGCGCAACATCATCGCCGAGCGGGTGCTCGGACTACCCCGAGAGGTCAGGCCGTCGTGAACCTGTCAGAAGCCCCGAAAGAGATTGAGGGACACGGCCTGCTGGCCGGCAAGGTCGTCGTCGTGACGGCCGCCGCGGGCACCGGAATCGGGTCCGCAGTGGCGCGCCGGGCGCTGCTTGAGGGTGCCGACGTGGTCGTCTCCGACCATCACGAACGGCGGCTGGGGGAGACCCGCGATCAGTTGCTCGAACTCGGGTTGGGGCGGGTCGAAAGTGTCGTCTGCGACGTCACCTCCACCGCGCAGGTGGATGCGCTGGTCGCCTCGACGACGGCGCGGTTGGGCCGGCTGGACGTCTTGGTCAACAATGCGGGCCTTGGCGGACAAACACCGGTCGTCGACATGACGGACGAGGAGTGGGACCGCGTCCTCAACGTGACCCTGACATCGGTGATGCGGGCGACGCGCGCGGCGTTGCGCTACTTCCGCGAGGCGGACCATGGCGGTGCGATCGTCAACAACGCCAGCGTATTGGGTTGGCGCGCACAGCATTCACAATCGCATTACGCAGCGGCCAAGGCGGGCGTGATGGCGCTGACCCGGTGCAGTGCGATCGAGGCCGTCGAGTACGGCGTGCGCATCAATGCTGTCTCGCCGAGCATCGCGCGGCACAAGTTCCTGGAGAAAACCAGCAGCGCGGATCTGCTGGACCGGCTGTCGGAGGGCGAGGCGTTCGGCCGTGCCGCCGAGCCTTGGGAGGTCGCCGCGACGATCGCGTTCCTGGCCAGTGAGTACTCCAGTTACCTGACTGGAGAAGTGATTTCGGTGTCGAGCCAGCGGGCCTAGCCGGTGATCCGCCTGTCGGCGGTCCGCCGTGTACCAGCCTTGTAGGCGATCAGATAAAGGATTGGGAAGGCGCCGAGGGTCAGCACCGTCAAGAGCCCGAGTTGTATCTTCTGTCCAGCTGCGATGACCCTGCGGGCCAACGCATCGCGGTATCCGAGCGAGACGGCGATGAACACGGCGATGGCGCCCATGCCAACCGGGAGCCAGGCCGCAGCGCCGTCGGCGACATAAGACACACCGCTTGTAACGAGTATCGCCACCCCCAACACTGTCAGCCACCACGTCTTCGTGGGGGTCAATCCGAGTCCGTAGTCGTCGATCGTGTTCGGGTCGGCGAACAGCGAGAAGGTTTTGCCGCGAATAGAGATGAACTCGGTGTGGACGTATGCCACGCCGGTGATAGCACATGCGGCGAAGAGCGACATCATCAGTCCCGACCCCCAGTCGTGGGGATAGGCCATGAAGAACACCGACACAGTCGTTATGACGGCGCCGGACCAGTAGACGATGCGCCCGATATGCAGGGGCAGCCATCCCGCGACAATCGCGATGGCGAGTCCGCCGAAAGCGACAAACATGAAGAAGTCGTTCATCAATTACCAGCCATTTTCTGATAAATCGTTTCGCCGATCTGCTCGCCGCCGAGGGACCCGATGGAACCCAAAATGAACGCGCCCGCGAAAACACCTACTGGACCTGCAGGGGCCCCGAGCCATGCGCCGACGGCAGCCATTCCTGAGGCACCCACCATGCCACCACCGGTCTTGGCAGCAACCTCGCCGAGTGGTGTTCCCGTTCGCCATTCGTAGATTCCGACGCCGAAGTCGACGAGGTTCCCTGCCACCCCTAGGTTGCCTCCGACCTTCTTGAGCACTTCGACATCGCTTGGCGAGAAAGTCGTCACATCGGGCTTCCAGTGCTCGCCGGTGGGCAGCGATTGAGCGAGATAGTCAAAAGCCTTCGCCCCACCCGCGATTGGTTTGTTTGCAGCAGATGCCGCGTCCGCGAGATCTTGCGGGACGATGCCCCGCGCCATGCTGTCGGTTGCAGCGGCGGCACCTTCGGACGACATACCGGCCCGCATCAACTGCTCCTGTACGCGGGATATCACCAACTCCCGTGCCAGAGCTTCAGTTTGATTGACCATCGCCGTGGCCTTATCGGTCAGGTGATGGCTTCGCCGGCCGAACGCACCGCCGCCGCGCCGGACTCGTCTCGTTGATCGAAAGTGGTGGCTCCGTCGCTGGCCTTGGTGGCGAAACCGTCGAAGGTGGCGTGGTGCCAACGCATGGTCGCGGCTTGAGCTTCGTGCGCTCGGCCCAAGGCGTTGTGGAACTCGTGCGCGGCGTCGAAGTCACCGAAGATCCCAGCGGGCAGCGACGTGGCCGCGAACTCCTCTGCACCCCGTTTCACGATCTCACCGGCGCTCTTGGCGAAGTCGGCTCCCATCCGCAGCATCTCGGTATCGACGAACATGATTCGAGCCTAAGCGGATGCCACGAGGGTTCCGCGCACAGATTCCGGGTCAACCAATGCGGAAGCCGTAGCGTCTCAGGGGCTCCAGGGGCACGTCGCTGTCGCCCTCGACGACCATGAGCCAATGCTTGCCGTTGTCGTCTACATGAGTGGCATGGCGGTGCGCTGTGCGCATCCCGGCGAGGTCACCGTCGAGGGTGTTTTCGTCGTCGTACGCCCCGATGACGATCGTGTCGATGGTTCCGGACGCAATGCACGCGACGCAATCGATCGCTTGGGGTAGCGGCGACTGAGGCGGATCCTCCAACACCATACGACTGCCGCAGGCTGCCGTGATCCAAGCAAGGCCGTAGCGAGTGCGCAACGGCGATTGAGGCGCGGCTGTGGTGGTGTCCGACGTGGCGATGGTTTCCGATGAAGAATCGGACCATGGATCCGTGACGTACAGCACGGCCGCTACCAGCAATGTCGCCAATACGATGACGTCGACGAGGACGAGGATCTTCGTGCGCCGGGTCAGTCGGTTCCAGAATCCAGAGGGCTGGCGGGGCGCGTCGGTCACCGCTCATGTGTACCGAACCTCGGGTTGAGAAACGCACACGGCAGTAGCCGAGCAAGCGCTTGGTTGATACCCTGTGTCGGTGGATCAAGTGCCACAGAAGCAACCGGTGAGCCAGCCCCCGACCCGCCGGGACGAGCTACTCGAGCTCGCCGCGACGATGTTCGCCGAGCGGGGCTTGCGCGCGACCACCGTGCGCGACATCGCCGACTCCGCAGGCATCCTCTCGGGCAGCCTGTACCACCACTTCTCGTCGAAGGAGGAGATGGTCGACGAGGTCCTGCGCGGCTTCCTCGACTGGCTGTTCACGCGCTACCAGGAGATCGTCGACACCGAACCCAACCCGCTGGAGCGACTCAAGGGCCTGTTCATGACCTCGTTCGAGGCGATCGAGCACCGGCACGCGCAGGTCGTCATCTATCAGGACGAGGCCAAGCGGTTGTCCGGGCAGGAGCGGTTCTCCTACGTGGATCAGCGCAACAAAGAGCAACGCAAGATGTGGCTGGACCTGCTCAACCAGGGCGTCGAAGAGGGTTACTTCCGGCCCGACATCGACGTCGATCTGGTGTACCGGTTCATCCGCGACACCACCTGGGTTTCAGTCCGCTGGTATCAGCCGGGCGGACCGCTCACGGCCGAAGAGGTCGGCCGTCAGTATCTCGCTATCGTTCTTGGTGGCATCACGAAAAAATGAGGAAACAATGACCCCAACATCGCAGGCTTACGTCATCGACGCCGTTCGCACCGCAGTCGGCAAGCGCAACGGATCGCTGGCCGGTGTGCATCCCGTGGATCTGGGCGCTGCCGCATGGCGCGGCCTGTTCGACCGTGTCGACGTCGATCCCGGCGCGGTCGACGACGTCATCGCCGGTTGTGTCGATGCGATCGGTCCGCAGGCCGGCAACATCGCCCGGCTGTCGTGGCTGGCGGCGGGTTACCCCGAAGAGGTGCCGGGTGTCACGGTCGACCGCCAGTGTGGGTCCAGTCAGCAGGCGGTTTCCTTTGGCGCACAAGCGATCATGTCCGGTACGGCCGATCTCATTGTCGCCGGCGGTATGCAGAACATGAGTCAGATCCCGATCTCGTCGGCGATGACCGTCGCCGAGCAGTTCGGCTTCACCTCGCCGACCAACGAATCCAAGAGCTGGCTCCACCGCTACGGCGATCAGGAGATCTCACAGTTCCGCGGCGCCGAGCTGATCGCGGAGAAGTGGGACATCTCCCGCGAGGAGATGGAGCAGTACTCGCTGACCAGCCACCAGCGTGCACAGGAGGCGATTCGCTCCGGTCACTTCGAGAACGAGATCATTCCGGTCGACGGGTTCGCCACCGACGAGGGCCCGCGCGACACCTCGCTGGAGAAGATGGCCGGGCTCAAGACCCTGGTCGACGGCGGCCGGCTGACCGCCGCGATGGCCAGCCAGATCTCCGACGGCGCCAGCGCAGTGCTGCTGGCTTCTGAGCAGGCCGTCAAGGACCACGGACTCAAGCCCCGCGCCCGCATCCACCACATCAGCGCCCGCGGCGCCGACCCGGTGTTCATGTTGACCGGGCCGATCCCGGCGACGGAGTACGCGTTGAAGAAGACCGGCCTGTCGATCGACGATATCGACACCGTCGAGATCAACGAAGCCTTCGCGCCGGTCGTGATGTCTTGGCTCAAGGAGACCGGCGCCGACCCCGCGAAGGTGAACCCCAGCGGCGGCGCGATCGCGCTCGGTCATCCGCTGGGCGCCACGGGCGCGAAGTTGTTCGCGACGATGCTGAACACGTTGGAGCGCACAGGCGGTCGCTACGGTCTGCAGACGATGTGCGAAGGCGGCGGCACCGCCAACGTCACGATCATCGAGCGTCTCTAGGCCTCCTGCGGCCTGTCGGCCTTGCCCGCGAGGAGCTCTCGCATCGCCGCGAATCCGTCGTGGCGGTGCGCACCGAGCGCCCACACCACGGTGATCACGGGCAACAGCGCGAAGGCCGCCCACCAGTTCGCACCCGCTGGTAGCAGATCGGCGATCACTTCCGTTCGCGGAGTCCCGTTCACTGCGGCAGGTAGCCACTCGTTGAGCAGGACCGCCAGCATGCGGGAGGTCTGGAACGGCCCGACGCTGGTCGCGATAATCCAACTGGCACAGGAGATCCCAAGCGACCACGGCCACGCCAGCAGCAGTGATTGCCTGTCCACCAGCTCGGCGGCGCAGCGCACGGTCTCGGCGAGGTAGGCGACGCCGAGCGCGGCCAAAAGAACCCCGATCTGCGCGGTGAGCAGGTCGTTGACCACCGGATGCGCCAGTTCGTCGTCGGGCCGGGTCGGCAGCCCGATGGCCAGGGCGACGAGGCCGGCAACAAGCGCGAGGGTCGCCAGTCGCGCGGCCGTGTCGCTGACGCGGTCGAACGAGTCGACGACGGTGCGAATCACCAGCCGTGACGCCGTAGCCGGCGCCGTTCGATAGACGACCACCAGCACCAGACCGGACACCACGATGGCGATCAACCACGTCATCACCGCCGTGCCCACGGCGGTCAGGGCCAGCGATCCCAGCAGCGGGACCAGCACGTCATCGGTGCTGACGCTGCTGCGGATGACGATCAGTGGCACGGCGCCGAACGCCACGACACCGGCCAGTCCCAACACCAACGGGAACGTGAACCGGGTGAGATCGGCGGGATTGAGGTCCAGCTTGCGATCGCGGACGGCGTGGATCTCGGTGCTCAGCACCGACCGCACGTGCGACAGCCAGCGCACCTATGCCTCCGGCATCGCGTCAGTGGTCGTGGATGATCACGCCGCGGATGTTTCGCCCTGCCAGCATGTCGTCGTAACCCTCGTTGATGTCGTTGAGTTTGTATTCGGCAGTGACGGTTTCGTCGAGCAGCAGCTTGCCGTCGCGGTAGAGGTTGAGAAGCCGCGGAATGTCGGCGCGCGGATTGGCCTCGCCGTAGAGGCTGCCGAGCAGTCGCTTCTGGAACAGCGTCATCATCGCCATCGACAGCGTCGGCGTGACATCGGCCATCGAGGCGATCGCGGTCATCACCACCGCCCCGCCCTTGCGGATGATGTTGAGCGCCTCGTCGATCATCCGGCCTTCGAGCACACCCATCGTCAACAGTGCGGAATCGGCCATCACGCCGCGGGTGAGCTCACCGACCAATTCCATCGCCTCGGGCATGGACGTCACGAAATGGGTGGCGCCGAACTCGAAAGCCTTCTCCCGCTTGCTCTCTACGAGGTCGACAACCACGATGTGTTCGGCGCCGGCCAGGCGAGCACCCTGAATCGCGCCGCTGCCGATGCCGCCGCACCCGATGATCACGACCGTGTCGCCGGGACTGACGTCGGCGGTGTTCACGGCCGAGCCCCAACCCGTCATCACCCCGCAGCCCAGCAGGCAGGCCCGGGCCAGGGGGAAGTCGTCGTCGATCTTGACCACCGATGCCTCCGACAGCGTCCCGTACTGCGAGAAACTGCCCACACCGGAGAGGATTCCGACGTCTTTGCCCTGCACCTTGCGTCGGTATGTGCCGTCGGCCTGCAGACCGACGAGGATCAGCGCGCCGAGGTCGCACAGGTTCTGATGCCCGCTGGCGCACCAGCGGCAGCGCCCGCACGCGGGCAGGAACGAGCTGACGACATGGTCGCCGACCTCGAGGTCGCGCACGCCCGGCCCGAGTTCGACGACGACGCCCGCCCCCTCGTGGCCACCGATGATCGGCAGCGGCACACCGGCGAAATCACCCGTGACGACGTGGTGATCGGAGTGGCACAACCCGGTCGCCTCGAAGGAGACGAGCACCTCACCTTCCTTCGGACCATCGAGGTCGATCTCCTCGATGCTCCACGGTTCGTTGAGTCCCCACAGGACGGCGGCGTTCGTCTTCATGGGCGCGAGTGTAGGAAACCTGCGGGCGGATTACGGGCGAATGGAAAGGCTTACGGTTCAGTGTGCGAGGGCCAGCCCGCCGAGCGCGACGATCCAGCTCGCGAAGCTACCGACGAGGAAGTATTCGGTGACTTCGTCGATGCCGATGCCCCCGTTTTCGCGTGCCTTCTGGGCGTTGATCTCGGGGAAGCGAATGATGCTCTTGGCGGCGACGACGGCCGTGGCGGCGGTGAGCTGGCCGGCCAGGCCGAGCCCGAGGATGAGCACCCGCTCCATCGGACCGAGCAGCCTGCCGCCCTTCAACCGGTCCGAGGCCTGGGGCTGCCCCTCCGGTTTGACCGCGCCGACCGACCCAAGCACCAAGCGCACCAACTGATTCCCGGTCACCAGTTGCATGAGCATCACGCCGACGATCATCAAGAGTCGGTCGGGGGACACCGTGATGCCGACCCAGTCCGGCCACCGGGCCGCCACACCTGCCACCTCCGAGCCGAGGCCCGAGAGCAGGATCAGCACCCCGAGCGCACCGCCGAAGACGACCAGCGGTGTCACCTGGTGCCGGCCGGTGCGTTCGGCTCGCGCACTGAGCACCACCCAGCCCACGCCGCTCACCGCCGCCACCACGAGCAGCACGACGTCGCCCCACCGCCACAACCCGGCCATCGCCGCGCATGCGATCACGACAAGGGGCGCCGCCGCCGCGGACAGCCACACCCGATCGACGAGCCGTCGAAGGACATCGGCGGTACCGATCGCGATCAGCAGCACCGCGACCGCGCTCATGGCACGTCCCGCAGATACTGCGCCGCGAGCAGGATCAGGTCCAACCCGTCGCGACCCGCGCGTTGGGACACCGCTGACGCGCTGATGCCCTCGTCGGCGGCGATGTCCTTCTTGGTCTTGCCGGTCAACAGTCCCTTCACAATCCTCAATGAGCGGTCATCGAGCGATCCAATCAGATGGTCCCGACACAACAATGCCGCGTTGATCGCGTCGAGGTCGCGGCGGCTCTCGCCCTCGGCCCGAAACGATGTGCGCACCAAGGCCAGACCGGGTTGGCGTTGCGTGGAGGCGGTCCACTCGATCGCCTCGCGGGCGGCCCACCAGCCCGGCCCGTCCTGGATTCCGGAGTCGGAGTCCAAAACGGTCACGGCGCCCCATCCGATGCCGAATCGGACGTCGATGCCGGGCGCGACGGCCAGACGAATGGCGAACGCCGCTTCGATCGCGGCGCCGACCGTCCGATAGCTGCCCTGAAACTCGTCACCGACCGTGAACGCGGGTGCGTCGATCGCGTCGCCGGCGGCGTCGACAAGCGCTTTGTTGAGTGCGCGGTGCGCGGCGGTGCGATCGGCCACCCGGCGTGAGCCGATCACGTCGCCGATCAACGTGGCGCGAGCGTGCGGTGAAGGCGACCGCTTCAGTCCAGACACATGAAGATTATAGCTTCACTACCGCAAAATTAAGCAGTATCCTTCACTCGATGTATCCGCTGGCCTGTCGCAGGTGCGCAACCGCGTCGGCCACGATCGTCTCGATCAGCTCCGCGCAGGACGGCAGATCGTCCAAAATGCCCGCGACCTGGCCGGATGCCAGCACACCCGCATCCGTATTGCCCTCGACCAAACCGGCTTTCAGGAGCATCGGGGTGTTGGCGGCCATCACCACCTGCGACCACGTCAACTCCTTGCCGTGCCGCATCTCCAAGCCGTCGCGGATCATCGACCGCCACGTCATACCCGACATCTTCTTGAACTTCTGCGCGTTGCGGACGGCCGCCGAGAAACCCCGCAGTCGCGATCCGCTCTCCAACTTCTCGACCAAGCCGGTGCGCAGCACCCGGTGCGGCATTCCGTCGACACGGGTCGACACGACGGTGCCGTCCAGTCCCGATTCGAGGTACCGACGCTTGACCGCTTCGGGAACCGTGGAGTCCGACGTCAGCAGGAATCGAGTCCCCATGGCGACGCCCGCCGCACCGTAAGACAATGCCGCCGCGAGCCCGCGGCCGTCGAAGAAGCCGCCCGCCGCAACGACCGGGATGTCGACAGCGTCGAGCACGGACGGCAACAGCAGCGTCGTCGCGATCGGCCCGGTGTGGCCGCCGCCTTCACCGCCTTGCACAATCACCGCGTCGGCGCCCCAGCCGGCCACCTTCTTGGCGTGCTTGGCCAGACCGACCGACGGAATCACCACGACGCCGGCGTCTTTGAGCTTGGCGATCAGCTCGGGTTTGGGCGCCAGTGCGAACGAGGCGACCTTGACGCCCTCGCGGATCAGCAGGTCGATCCGTTCGCCGGCGTCTCCCGCGTCGGCGCGGATGTTGATGCCGAAGGGTTTGTCCGTGGCGCTTTTGACCTTGGTGACCGCCGTCTGCAGTTCCTCGAGCGTCATGGTCGCCGACGCGAGGATTCCGAGGCCGCCGGCGTTCGACGTCGCCGAGACCAGCCGGGCGCCCGCCACCCAGCCCATGCCGGTCTGGACCACCGGGTGCTCGATACCGACGAGCTCGGTCAGCGGTGTGCGCAACGTGGGCTTACCCGGAGTGCTCACCGGATTTCCTTGTCCCGCAGTCCCTTGGGATCGATCACCTCGCGGATCAGTTTCTGCTCGGCATCGGTGGGGAGCCGGGTCTGCTCGGCGGAGTCCAGCCCGTGCACCTCGAACGAGGTGTTCTCGGCGACCTGTTCGGGTTCGATACCGGGATGCAGTGACACCGCCCGCATCTGATGGTCGGGGCCGTTGAAGTCGAATACGCCCAGGTTCGTGATCACCCGGTACACATTGACGAACCGGTATGCGGGGTTGTCGGGATCGACCTTGTCCCACCCGATTCCGGAGACGATGTCCACGGACTCACCGAACACGCGCTTCGAGTGGTTGCCCACCCAGTAGCTGGTCGCGTGGTTGATGGTGTTGCCCGGGGCCCCGCGTACGCCGAACATCTGGCGGGTCGGATGCTGCAGCGGTCCGAACGCCGACAGGTTCTGGTTGCCGTAGCGGTCGATCTGGTTCGCGCCCATGACCACATGGCGTCGGCCCCAGGCCAGCGTCTCGAAGACCCGACCGAACGGCATCCAACCTTCGATCGCCCCTGCGGCCCCGAGCGCGGGCGTATCGGCCAGCAGTCGCGCTTCGCCGTCGGTGAGCAGGATGTCGGGGGCGAAGGTCAGGCGGGCCAGTCGGGCGCCGATCGAGACCATGGTCGTCATCGGGCTGACCATGATCTCACCGGCGTCGCGGAACAACTCGGCGCACGCGACGGCGCACACTTCGGCACGGGACACCGACATCATTGCTGCTCCTTGAATTCTCGCACTGCGGCCTGATAGTCGGCTTCGGTGCCGGACAGATAGGTCTGCACGAACTCCTGCCATGAATCGTCGGACTTCGCCGCTTCGGCGTAGTGCCGCTGGAACTTCTCGTCACGACGGTAGTCGGGTTCGGCGGTGGTGAAGTGGGCACCGTTGGGCGCCTCGACGACGGTGTCGACCATCATCCGGTTGATCAGAAGCGCTTGTGGCGGAACCGCTTTGACCAGCTCGTCGGTCGGCACCACCCGCTCGACCGACAGGAACCGGCGCTCGGCCGCCATCAGGTACAGGTCGTCGAAGTAGGGGTCTATGCCGGTGTAAGCCGCATTGCCCGCAGCATCACCGAGATTCATGTGGACGAAGGCGGCGTCCAAGGTGAGCGCGGGCATCGCGACGAGTTCTTCGTAGGCCTCGCCGGTGGGGTAGGGGGACCGCACGGTCTTCAATTCGTCTCCCCAGAACGCGCGGACGTCGCTGCCCAGCCCGGCCCGGATCGGCAGGAACGGCAGCCGCTGCGCCGCGGCCTGCAGCCCGCACCGAAGCATGCCCTCGTCCATCTCGCGGGCCTCGATCGCGCCGGTGGTGCGCGCCTTGGCGAACCACGGGTCGTAGAACGGCGGCGAGTCGAGCGAGACGAAGCCGTAGTAGACGCGTTTCACCTTGCCCGCCGAGCACAGCAGCCCGAGGTCGGGCCCGCCGTAGGTGACGACGGTGAGGTCGGTGACGTCGGTGCGCAGCAACGCCCGCACGAACGCCATCGGCTTGCGCCGAGAACCCCAGCCGCCGATGCCGATGGTCATCCCACTGCGGATCTGAGAGACCGCGTCGTCGAGAGTTGTTCTCTTATCGCTCATTACGTCCCCGCTCCCTTGTCGGTGCCCGCGAACGCGTCGCGGTGTTCGTCGGACACGCCCGCGAGGTTCAGCTCGAACGTGAAGCCCTGCTCCATGCGATAGCTGGAGTTGACCCTCTGCACATCGATGAAGTTCAGCGCCTCCTTGGCCGCGCGGATCACGCGGGTGTCCTTGGCGGCGATATCGCGCGCGACACGGAGCGCGGCCTCGTCGAGTTGATCGCGCGGGACCACTTCGTGCACCGAGCCGAAGTGGTGCAGCGTGGCCGCATCGACGGTGGCGGCGGTGAAGAACAACCGGCGCATCATGTGTTGGGGCACCAAGCGCGACAGGTGGGTCGCCGCGCCGAGCGCGCCGCGCTCGACCTCGGGCAGCCCGAACGTCGCGTCGTCCGATGCGACGATGACGTCGGCGTTGCCGACCAGGCCGATGCCGCCTCCGACGCAGAAACCGTTGACCGCGGCGACCACCGGGACCGCGCACTCGTAGACCGCCTTGAACGCCGCATAACAGCCGCGGTTGGCGTCGATCAGCGCGGTGAAGCCCTCCGTGCGCTGCATCTCCTTGATGTCGACGCCGGCGTTGAACCCACGGCCCTCCGCGCGCAGGATCACGACGTGCGTCTCGGGATCGGCGCCGGCATCGGTGATCTCGTCGGCGAGTTCGAACCACCCGCGCGACGGAATCGCGTTGACCGGGGGGTAGTCGACGGTGACCGAGACGATTCCCGGTTCGGTGATGGTACGAGTGATGGTCATCTGAGCTCCCGAAGACTTCCTGGGTCCGGTAGGAAAGCAAGCACTTGCTTGGTACGCTAGCACAGTGACCGACCTGCAAGACATGAACCTGGGCCTCGAAGGCAGGGTGGTGCTGGTGACCGGCGGTGTGCGGGGGGTCGGTGCCGGCATCAGCGCCGTGTTCGCCGAGCAGGGCGCCACGGTCGTCACCTGCGCCCGCCGGCCTGTCGAGGGATTGCCATACGAGTTCCATGCGTGCGATGTGCGGGACGACGACGCGGTCGCCTCTCTGGTCGAGACCGTCGCCGAGCGTCACGGTCGTCTCGATGTGGTGGTCAACAACGCGGGCGGATCACCGTATGTGCTCGCCGCCGAGTCGTCGGCCAAGTTCAGTCGCAAGATCGTCGAACTGAATCTGCTGGGCCCGCTTTCGGTGTCGACCCACGCGAATGCGGTGATGCAGAAGCAGGACCGTGGCGGGTCGATCATCAACATCGCCAGCGTGAGTGGGCGTAGGCCCACGCCGGGCACCGCACCCTACGGGGCGGCCAAGGCCGGTATGGAAAGCCTGACCTCCACGCTGGCGGTCGAGTGGGCGCCGAAGGTGCGCGTCAACTCGGTGGTCGTCGGGATGGTCGAGACCGAACAGTCCGAACTCTTCTACGGCGACGCGGATTCCATCGCGGCGATCTCGCGCAACGTTCCGCTGGGCCGGCTCGCCAAACCGGCCGACGTGGGCTGGGCCGCGGCGTTCCTGGCCTGCGACGCGGCGTCCTACATCAGCGGCGCATCGCTCGAGGTTCACGGTGGCGGTGAACCACCGCATTACCTCGCAACCACCACTGCTGACATCAAGTAGCGCACTCAAACAACCAAGGAGACAACAGATATGGGATTGCTCGACGGTCGAGTGGTCATCGTGACGGGATCCGGCGGCGGCATCGGCCGCGCACACGCTCTTGCATTCGCCGCCGAGGGCGCCCGCGTGGTGGTCAACGACATTGGGGTCGGCCTCGACGGATCACCCGCGGGTGGTGGCAGTGCCGCACAAAGCGTTGTCGACGAAATCACCGCCGCCGGTGGGGAAGCCGTCGCCAACGGCGCCAACGTCGCCGACTGGGCGCAGGCCGAGGGTCTGATCCAGACCGCGGTCGACACATTCGGTGGGCTCGACGTGCTGGTGAACAACGCCGGGATCGTGCGCGACCGGATGTTCGCCAACACCAGTGAAGAGGAATTCGACGCCGTGGTCGCCGTGCACCTCAAGGGACACTTCGCCACCATGCGCCACGCCGCGGCGTACTGGCGGGCCCAGTCCAAGGCCGGCAATCCAGTGGACGCGCGGATCATCAACACGAGCTCGGGGGCCGGCCTGCAAGGCAGTGTGGGACAGGCGAATTACAGCGCCGCCAAGGCGGGCATCACGGCCCTGACCCTGGTGGCCTCCGCCGAGATGGGGCGCTACGGCGTCACCGTCAACGCGATCGCCCCGTCGGCGCGGACCCGGATGACCGAGACCGTGTTCGCCGACATGATGGCCACCCAGGATCAGGACTTCGACGCGATGGCGCCCGAGAACATCTCCCCCCTGGTGGTCTGGCTGGGAAGCGTCGAATCCAAGGATGTCACCGGCCGCATGTTCGAGGTGGAAGGCGGCATCGTGCGGGTCGCCGAGGGCTGGGCACACGGGCCACAGGTCGACAAGGGCGCGCGGTGGGATCCCGCCGAACTCGGCCCGGTGGTCACCGATCTGCTCGCCAAGGCGCGTCCACCCGTGCCGGTCTACGGCGCCTGAGCGGCCGGGCCATCGGTCAGGGTCCGCAGACCACCAAAGGGATCACGCGATCGGTCCAGGACTGGTAGTCCTCGTACGTCGGATACATCTGGACCAGTCGCGGCCAGTACTTCGCACGCTCCTCCTCGGTGGCGTCGCGCGCGGTCAGGTCCAGCACTTCGCTCTTGATCTGCACCTGGACGCGGGGGTTGGCCTTGAGGTTCAGGTACCACATCGGATGTTTGTCGCTGCCGCCCTTGGACGCGGCGACGATCACCTTGTCGCCGTCGCGGTGGAAGTACAACGGGCTGACCCGAGGTTCGCCGGTCTTGCGTCCGGTCGTCGTCAGCAGCGCCACCGGGATGCCCTGGAACTCGCCGCCGAGCCCTTCGCCGTTGTTGCGGCGGTACAGGAAGGTGTTGAGCCTCGACATCTGCTTGACGAAGAAGTCCGAGGCCTTCGTATCCATGAACCGTGGCCGCGACTTTGGCATGGCCGTCATCCTATGCTCGGTCGATGAGCACAGTCTCTGATACCGATCGGATCGCCGCCGCGGAGTCCTATATCGATGCGCTGGTCAGCCATCGGGGCGACGACGTTCCCTTCGCGCCGGACTGCACCAGGATCGAAAACGGCCTCAAGACCGGCTTCTCGGGTGCGCATCTGCGGCGCAGCCTGAATCGTGGACCGCAGTTCCGGATCATCTCGGCGATCGTCGACCGCGAATTCCGCGTCGACGGCGACGACGTGCACGCAACGTTCACCGTCGTCACCAAGCCGACAATCGCCGGGCGGCGCGTGGGCGCCCGCACCGAGGAGACCTTCCGCATTCCGGCCGCCGACGGGAAGATTCACCACATCCACGCGCGCGTGCGGCCGGTATTGCTGCGCGGCTGAGCCCGTCGACGTAAAGCGCTTCGGCGCCCGACGATTTCGCGACTAGATCCGCTCGATGATCGTGCCGGTGGACAGCGCGCCGCCTGCGCACATCGTGATCAGCGCCGTGCTCTTGTCGGTGCGCTCCAACTCGTGCAGAGCGGTGGTGATCAGTCGGCTGCCGGTGCTACCGACGGGGTGGCCGAGCGCGATCGCGCCGCCGTTGACGTTGACCCGGTCCATGTCGGGTTCGTGCACCCGCGCCCACGACAGGACGACCGAGGCGAAGGCCTCATTGATCTCGACGATGTCGATGTCACCCATCTTCATACCGGCCTTCTCGAGCACCTTCGCCGTCGACTGAACCGGCCCGTCGAGGTGGTAGTACGGCTCGGCACCGACCAGCGCCTGGCTCACGATGCGGGCGCGTGGCTTCAATCCGAGCGCACGGGCCTTATCCTCGTCCATCCACAGCACCGCCGCCGCGCCGTCGGAGATCTGCGACGAGGTACCCGCGGTGTGAATACCGTCCTCGAGCACCGGCTTCAGCGATGCCAAGCCCTCGAGGGTGGTGTCGCGCAGGCCCTGGTCGCGCGTCACGACGTGGCGCTCGCTGGTGGGCTGCTTCTGCTCGTCGAGCACGGGGGCCTCGATACCGCTGATCTCGCGGTCGAACCGGCCCTCGGCCCACGCCTGCTTGGCCTTGAGCTGGGACTCGAAACCGAACTGGTCGATATCCTCGCGGGTGATCCCGCGCCGTTTGGCGATCCGCTCGGCGGCGGTGAACTGGTCGGGTAGGTCGATGTCCCACGACGACGGCCGCAGGATGCTGCGGTCGGGGCCGGCGTTGGCGCCGAGGCCCACGCGGCTCATCGCCTCGATGCCGCAGGCGATGCCGATGTCGATGGCACCTGCTGCGATCAATCCCGCGACGAGCCCGTTGGCCTGCTGACCGCTGCCGCACTGGCAGTCGACGGTCATCGCGCCGACGTGCTCGGGCAGGCCGGCCACCAACCAGCTCACCCGGGTGATGTTGTTGGACTGTTCGCCGTACTGTGTGACGCAGCCACCGATCACCTGCTCGACGTCGCCGGGGTCGATCCCGGCCCTCTCGACGACAGCTTTCTGGGTGGCACCGAGCAACTCGGTGGCGTGCAGGCCGGACAGCCAGCCGTTGCGCTTACCGATGGGGCTGCGGGTGGCTTCAACGATGACAGGGTTACCCATTCCGTCAGGCTAGAACACGTTTCATTACTCTGACAAGCGACGTTGATGACCTGCCTTTTATCTGCGCAGAAGGCATGTTTTACTGAGACTAGAACATGTTGCAATAACTGTTGCGGAGGAGCTTTCCCCATGCCTTGCCCGAATATCCCAGCCGACTTCGACTTCCTCGACGCGAGCCTGAACCTCGAGCGCCTGCCCGTCGAAGAGCTGGCCGAGTTGCGTAGGTCCGAGCCGATCCACTGGGTCGACGTGCCAGGCGGCACCGGCGGCTTCGGCGACAAGGGCTACTGGCTGGTGACCAAGCACGCCGACGTCAAAGAGGTCTCGAAGCGCAACGATGTCTTCGGTAGCTCACCGGACGGCGCGATCCCGGTCTGGCCGCAGGACATGACGCGCGATGCCATCGACCTGCAGAAGGCGGTGCTGCTGAACATGGACGCGCCCCAGCACACCCGTCTTCGCAAGATCATCTCGCGCGGCTTCACGCCCCGCGCCGTGGGGCGGCTCGAAGACGAACTGCGGTCTCGGGCACAGAAGATCGCCGAGACCGCCGCGGCCGAGGAGTCCGGCGACTTCGTCGAACAGGTCTCGTGCGAACTCCCGCTGCAGGCCATCGCCGAACTGCTCGGCGTGCCGCAGGACGACCGCGACAAGATCTTCCGCTGGTCCAACGAGATGACCGCCGGTGAAGACCCCGAGTATGCCGATGTGGACCCTGCGGTGTCGTCGTTCGAGTTGATCCAGTACGCGATGAAGATGGCCGAGGAGCGGGCCAAGAACCCCACCGAAGACATCGTCACCAAGCTGATCGAGGCCGACATCGACGGCGAGAAGCTCTCCGATGACGAGTTCGGCTTCTTCGTCGTGATGCTCGCGGTTGCCGGTAACGAGACCACCCGCAACTCCATCACCCACGGCATGATCGCGTTCTCTCAGAACCCGGATCAGTGGGAGCTTTACAAGCGCGAACGCCCCGAGACCGCCGCCGACGAGATCGTCCGTTGGGCCACCCCGGTTTCGGCCTTCCAGCGCACCGCGTTGGAGGACGTCGAGTTGGGTGGCGTGCAGATCAAAAAGGGTCAGCGGGTCGTGATGTCCTACCGCTCGGCCAACTTCGACGAAGAGGTCTTCGAGAACCCGCACAAGTTCGACATCCTGCGCGACCCCAACCCGCACGTCGGTTTCGGCGGCACCGGCGCGCACTACTGCATCGGCGCGAACCTGGCGAAGATGACCATCAACCTGATTTTCAACGCGGTCGCCGACCACATGCCCGATCTCAAGCCGATCGGCGAGCCCGAGCGGCTCAAGTCGGGCTGGCTCAACGGCATCAAGCACTGGCAGGTGGATTACACCGGAAAGTGCCCGGTCGCCAACAGCTGACGACGTACGTTGTAGCGACTGCGAAATTTCCCGGTATCAAGGAGGATTCGGGTGGACTTCAGTCCAGACGAAGGGCAGCAGGCTGTCGCCGACGTGGTGACCTCGGTGCTGACCCGGGACAACAGTTGGGACGCACTGGTGTCCGGAGGCGTGACCGCGCTCGCGGTCCCCGAGCGTCTCGGCGGCGACGGTGTCGGCCTGCCCGAGGTGGCGACCGCGCTCACCGAGATCGGCAGACACGGAACGGTCAGCCCCGCGTTGGCCACGCTGGGTCTGGGATTGCTCCCACTCCTGGAGTCGGCGACCGACGAGCAGCAGGATCGCTATCTGGCCGGGGTCGGCAAAGGCGCCGTGCTCTCGGCGGCGCTCAATGAACCGGGGGCACCGCTGCCGGATCGGCCGGCGGTGACGTTCGCCGACGGCCGGCTCAGCGGTACCAAAGTCGCCGTTCCCTATGCGGAACAGGCGGATTGGCTCGTCGTCACGACCAACAGCGCCGTGGTGGTGGTGTCGCCGAAGGCCGACGGCGTGGTGGTGACCAAGTCGCCGACGTCCAACCACGGCGACGAGTACTCGGTGACGTTCACAGACGCCGCAGTCGACGGCACGCTGGGCGGGCTGCAGCCCCGCCGAGTCAACCAGCTTGCCCTGGCAGCCATCGGTGCGTTCGCAGCGGGACTGGTCGCCGGCGCACTGCGGCTCACCGCCGACTACGTGGCCACTCGCGAGCAGTTCGGCAAACCGCTGTCGACATTCCAGACCGTCGCCGCGCAGCTGGCCGAGGTTTACATCGCCTCGCGCACACTGACATTGGCGTCGAACTCGGTGACCTGGCGGCTGTCAGAGGGCCGCGACGCCGACGACGATATCGACATCCTCGCGTACTGGCTCGCCTCGCAGGCGCCTCCGGTGATGCAGCTCTGTCATCACCTGCACGGCGGTATGGGTATGGACATCACCTATCCGATGGACCGCTACTACTCCTCGATCAAGGACCTGGCCCGCCTCGTGGGTGGTCCGTCACACCGGCTCGATTTGGTGGGAGCCGCACTGGGCGAGCGAAACGACGGGAGCTAGCAATGTTCATCGAACTGACGCCCGAACAAAAGCAGCTGCAGGCCGAACTGCGTGAGTACTTTTCCAATCTCATATCGTCCGATGAGGCCAAGGAGATGGAAAAGGACCGCCACGGCAAGGCGTACCGCGCGGTCATCAAGCGGATGGGCTCGGACGGCAAGCTCGGTGTCGGCTGGCCGAAGGAATTCGGCGGCCTCGGCTTCGGGCCCATCGAGCAGTCGATCTTCGTCAACGAGGCGCAGCGGGCCGACGTGCCGCTGCCCGCCGTCACACTGCAGACCGTCGGGCCCACGCTGCAGCAGTACGGCACCGAAGAACAGAAAAAGAAGTTCCTGCCCGCCATCCTCGCCGGCGAGGTGCACTTCGCGATCGGTTACACCGAACCGGAAGCCGGCACGGACCTGGCGTCGCTGCGCACCACCGCGGTACGGCAGGGCGACGAGTACATCGTTAACGGGCAGAAGGTGTTCACCACCGGCGGGCACGATGCCGACTACATCTGGCTGGCGTGTCGCACCGACCCGGAGGCGGTGAAGCACAAGGGGATATCGATCCTCATCGTCGACACCAAGGACCCGGGGTACTCGTGGACGCCGATGATCCTGTCCGATGGCGCTCACCACACCAACGCGACGTACTACAACGACGTTCGGGTGCCGGCCGACATGCTCGTCGGCGAGGAGAACGGCGGGTGGAAGCTGATCACCACCCAGCTGAACAACGAGCGCGTGATGCTGGGGCCCGCCGGCCGATTCGCCAGCCTCTATGACCACGTGCACGCGTGGGCCTCGAAACCCGGTGGCAACGGCGACATTCCGATCAACCACGGTGACGTCAAGCGCGCTCTCGGCGAGCTCAAGGCGATGTGGCGGATCAACGAACTACTCAACTGGCAGGTCGCTGCGGCCGGCGAGACCATCGACATCGCCGACGCCGCAGCAACCAAGGTGTTCGGCACCGAGCGGATTCAGTACGCCGGACGCCTAGCCGAGGAGATCGTCGGCAAGTACGGCGACCCGGCCGAGCCGGAGACCGCCGAACTACTGGAATGGCTTGACTCGCAGACCAAACGAAACCTGGTGATCACGTTCGGTGGAGGTGTCAACGAGGTGATGCGGGAGATGATCGCGGCCGCGGGCCTGAAGGTGCCGAGGGTTCCGCGGTGAGCGCCGACCTGAGGGCAGACATCGAGAAGATCAAGGCGGACGGCAGAAGCGAGCCGCGCACCGGTCGAGATCCGGTCAATCAGCCCATGATTCACCACTGGGTCGACGCCATCGGGGACCGGAACCCGATCTACGTGGACGAGACGGCTGCCAAGGCCGCCGGTCACCCCGGCATCGTGGCGCCGCCGGCGATGATCCAGGTGTGGACGATGGGCGGGCTCGGACAGGGCCGCTCGGACGACGACCCCCTGACCAAGATGATGCAGCTGTTCGACGATGCCGGCTACGTCGGCGTGGTCGCCACCAACTGTGAGCAGACCTACCACCGGTATCTGCGCCCGGGTGAGGAAGTCAGCATCCACGCCGAGATCACTGACGTCGTCGGTCCCAAGCGCACAGCGCTGGGTGAGGGGTACTTCATCAACCAGCTCATCACCTGGACCGTGGCCAACGGTACCGACGGTGACGAAGCTGTCGCCGAAATGCTGTGGCGCATCATGAAGTTCAAGCCGGCAGAGAAGGACGCCGGCGCGGCGGTGCCCGACGATCTGGACGCGGACATGATGATGCGGCCGGCTTCGTCGCGCGACACGAAGTTCTTCTGGGACGGCGTGAACGCACATGAGTTGCGCATACAGAAGCGTGACGACGGCACATTGGTGCACCCTCCGATACCCGCCATCTGGCAGGACAAGGACCAGCCGATCGATTACGTCGTCGCCAGCGGCAAGGGCACCGTGTTCAGTTTCGTCGTGCACCATGCGCCGAAGGTGCCCGGGCGAACGTTGCCGTTTGTGATCGCCCTCGTCGAGCTCGAGGAGGGTGTGCGGATGCTCGGACAGCTCCGTAACGTCGACCCGGCCACGGTGCAGATCGGAATGCCCGTCCACGCAACATATATCGACTTCCCGGAAGGCGAATCCGGTCCGGCGTGGACGCTCTACGCGTGGGAGCCCGATGAGGAGGCCGCAGCGTGAGCGCACCCGCAGTCGAAGTGGGAACGAAGCTTCCCGAACTCGCCCTCTACGGCGACCCGACCTTCATCGTGTCGACGGCCATCGCCACCCGCGATTATCAGGACGTCCATCACGACAGGGACAAGGCGCAGGCCAAGGGCAGCAAGGACATCTTCGTCAACATCCTCACCGACACCGGCCTGGTGCAGCGGTACATCACCGACTGGGCCGGTCCGACCGCGATCATCAAATCGATATCGCTGCGATTGGGCGTGCCGTGGTACGCCTATGACACCGTGACGTTCTCCGGTGAGGTGACCGCCATCGAGGACGGCCTGATCACGTTGAAGATCGTCGGCGCCAACAGCCTCGGCAACCACGTGATCGCCACCGCGACTTTGACGATCGGAGGAAAGGGCTGATGCCGCGAAGGCGACCGCGAGTGAGGATCGCAGCGAGGAACGAGCGAGGACCGGAACGAGCGGAGAGCCGAGCATGAGTGCGGGTGGACTGTCCGGGAAGGCGGCGATCGTCGGGATCGGCGCCACCGACTTCTCCAAGAACTCCGGTCGCAGCGAATTGCGACTCGCGTCCGAAGCGGTGCTCGACGCGCTCGAAGATGCGGGCCTGACACCTGCCGACGTCGACGGCATGGTCACCTTCACGATGGACTCCAACACCGAGGTCGCGATCGCGCGGGCGACGGGCATCGGCGAGTTGAAGTTCTTCTCGAAGATTCACCACGGAGGCGGCGCGGCCTGCGCGACCATCCAGCAGGCGGCGATCGCGGTGGCAACCGGTGTGGCGGATTGCGTTGTGGCTTACCGGGCGTTCAACGAGAGATCGGGTGTCCGATTCGGCCAGGTGCAGATGCGTCTGGTCGAGAACGCCGACTCGACCGGCGTCGACAACTCCTTCTCCTACCCGCACGGCTTGTCGACCCCCGCTGCGCAGGTCGCGATGATCGCCCGGCGCTACATGCACCAATCCGGCGCGACCAGCAGGGACTTCGGCATGATTTCGGTCGCGGACCGCAAACACGCCGCCAAGAACCCCAAGGCGTACTTCTACGAGAAGCCGATCACCATCGAGGATCACCAGAATTCGCGGTGGATCGCCGAACCCCTGCGGCTTCTGGACTGCTGCCAGGAAACCGACGGCGGCGTCGCGTTGGTCGTGACATCCGCCGAGCGGGCCAAAGACCTCAAGCACCGCCCGGCGGTCATCGAGGCGGCCTCGCAGGGTTCCAGCCCGGACCAGTATTCGATGACGAGCTACTACCGGCCGGAGCTGGGGCTGCCAGAGATGGGGCTCGTCGGCAGGCAGTTGTGGTCGCAGTCGGGGCTGAAACCGCAGGACATTCAGACCGCCATTCTCTACGACCACTTCACCCCGTTCACCCTGATCCAGTTGGAAGAGCTCGGATTCTGCGACAAGGGTGACGCCAAGGACTTCATCTCCGACGGGGCGATCGAGGTCGGCGGGCGGCTTCCGATCAACACCCACGGCGGCCAGTTGGGCGAGGCTTACATCCACGGCATGAACGGAATCGCCGAGGGTGTTCGCCAGCTGCGGGGGACTTCGGTCAACCCGGTGCCCAATGTCGAGCACGTCCTCGTCACCGCGGGCACCGGCGTGCCCACATCGGGACTGATCCTGGGCTGATCGGTGTGCCGCTGAGCTCGAGGCGCCTACTACCCTCTGAGGGGTGAACTCGCCGAGGCCGCCCGGGTGGGACGACCCTGATCCGGAATTCTCTGCCGGTCAGGGAAATTGGGCGCGCAGGTTCGATGCACCGCTGACGGTGACTCCGCGCCAGGTGCAGCCGAGGTCCAGAGGCAAGGCCCTGGCCATCGGCGCCGTCTTCGTCGTCGCGGTCGGCGGAGTGGTCTTCTGGTTGACGCGGCCGTCTGAGGACAACGCCCAACCCGCCGAAGCCGAGGCACCCGCGGCGACCGGGCCGTCTCAGCCGACGACCACGTCCGAGGACGACGGGCGTCTGCTGCGGTTGCTGCCGAAGGGCTACCGTGTCGGCGCGTGCGAGCCGACGCAAGCGCCCGAAGGTGTTCTGTCGCAGGTGAAGTGCGCCCAGAACGACGATCCTGACGGCCCGGTGTCGGCGACGTTCAGCCTCGTCGGTGACAGCATCTCACTCGAAAGGGTCTTCAACGAGACGATCGGGGCCGCGAAGAGGGTCGACTGCCCGGGCAATATCCAGTCGCCGGGGCCGTGGCGGCGCAACGCCACGCCGGACAGCATCAGCGGGCAGCTGTACTGCGGCCTCACAGACGGTCAACCGACCGTGGTCTGGACCGACGAGGAGAGAAAGACGGTCAGCGCCGTCCGAGCGGGGCCGAATGGCCCGACCTTTCCACGGTTGTACGCGTGGTGGTCCTCGCACTCGTGACGACGCTGACCGTATGACCTGTTAGGCGATCCGCTTACGGAGTCGGGGCCGGGGTGTAGGTGGTCGGGGTCTGCACCTGGTCACCCGCGGGCAACGGCGTGCCCTGGCTTCCGGCGGGCTGCGGAACGCCCTCGGTGCCGGCCGGAGCCGGCGTGCCCTGTGCGGGCTGTGCCGGGGTGCCCAGCGCGGCAGGAGCGGGCGCACCCTCGGGCTGAGCCGGCGCGATCGGGGTGCCCTGGCTGCCTTCCGGAAGCGGTGTGCCCTGGCTGCCCTCGGCGATCGGCGTGCCCTGGCTGCCCTCGGGTGCCTCGGCGCCCGTTGCGGCCGGAGCGGCGGTCGTGCCTTCCGGAGCCGCGGTCGTGCCCTCGGGAGCCTCGGCAGCCGGAGCCTCCGCGGGTGCGGTGCTACCGGTGCCGTACGAGGTCGACGGCGAGGACGTGCTCGTGCTCGAGCTCGTGGCAGGCTTGGTCCACACCAGCAGATCCTGTCCGCCTGCGTTGTAGACCACCCGGTCCGGGGTTGCGCCGGTGACGTCGAAGTAGACCTTGCCGGACGTCTCCTGTCCCTGAGCCAGCGTCGAGGGGTTCACACCCTGCGGCGTGGCCACCTCGAACAGCGAGCGGTACGTCTGGCCGTCGGCGGTCCGCGCGACCAGGTTCGCCACGATCGGCGTCGCCGATCCCTGGATCGCCTGGTCTGTCGCCGTTGCCTCCCACAGCGTGCCGGTCACCGGGTAGGGGATGACGTCGCTGCTGGGCATGAGGTTGGTGATCGTCCAGCCCTGGATCACGGCCCCATCGACCAACTTGCCCTGGGTTCCGAGTGTCTGGGTCTGGACCGTCGGCCCGGGTGGCGTGGCTTCGGGCTCGGCGGAGGCGAACGGTGCTGCGATGAATCCCGCGGTCGCGGTCGCTGCCAAGACGCTGGTGATCCTGGTGATCTTCAAGATGTGCTCCTGACTCGTCCGAGAATTGGAATGGTCACCGAAGGAAAAACTATCAGGTTGCTCGGTAATGGCGGATTCTGTCCGTTGACCGCCCATTCTCGGTAGAACGCGAAGGCATCGTCTGCGTAGGCCAGTTTTCTGAACACGTCCATCGGTGACTTTTCGTGCCTGCTGATACGTCGCAAATTCGGCTGTGATTTCGGAGTGCCGTTCAAGACACGGTGGTAAAAGCTGGGCCACAGGGCAAATGCCCGCGCCGATTGATGACTTTGTACCCTCATGTATCTTTTCAGCAAACCGTACGGTCGTATCGGCCAACCGGCTGAAACAGAGGCAAGCGACCGAGGCGCCCGACGTCTCACCACCTACAGAGGAGTCACGTCATGGCCAAACATCGAAGAGACGCTCGACGGGTGGTACGGATTCGGCAGTATCTCGGGGTCGGAATCGGCGCGGCGGCGGTGGCGGGCGGTGGTGCCCTGCTGATCGCACCGCCGAGCGGTCCGGCTCCAGCGGAGACCTCTCCGGTCGTCCAGTTGGCGTCGGTGGAATCGGTGTTGGTGCCATTGGCTCCGCCTCCCGATGACTTCTGGTTGCTGTATGAAAACAGCCTGACCGGATCTGGCGGGGGCGCCCCCGCAGCCGCCAGTTTCAGCACTTTCGGGGGACGTCCGATGATCGGGCCGGGCGGCTGGCTCATCGGTAATGGTTTGAACGCTGCTGCCGATTGCGTCGGCTCGGCGTGCAACGGCGGCAATGGCGGCATCTTGTTCGGCAACGGTGGTAATGGAGCCAACGGTGGCAACGGTGGCCACGCCGGGTTGTTCGGCGGGAACGGCGGCAACGGCGGCACCGGTGTGCTCGGCGTTCGCGCCGGCGCGGGCGGCAACGGCGGCAACGTGGGCGCGTTCGCGTTGATCGGCAACGCCGGAAACGGCGGCAACGGCGCGGCAGGTGATGCCACCCGCAATGGCGGCAACGGGGGGAACGGCGGCAGCGTCGGGCTGTTCACCCTGATCGGCAACGGCGGTAGTGGCGGTCATGGCGGCTTGGGCTGGGACGGTGCAGACGGCGTCAACCCGACATGGGATGGCACTCGTGCGGCCACCGGCACGAGTTATCCGACGTCCTTGACCGGGACGGGCACGGTGATCGGAGCCAGCGGAGGGCCCGGCGCACCGGGTCAGGAAGGGGCTACCGGCGGCGGCAACGGCGGGCAGGGTCAGCTCACCACCTCTAGCGGACCCAACAACAACACCTCGATCGCGGTGAGTGGCGATGGCGGAAACGGCGGCGATACCGACATCGCGGGAGCCCCCGGGGGTAATGGCGGCAGGGGCTCCGGCGGATCGGCCCGTTATAACGGAACCGGCGGTGCCGGTGGCAATGGTGGTGACGGTGGTCCGGGTGGCGGCGCGGGTGGCAACGGTGGCAGCGGTGGGAACGAGACAGTGGTGTTGTTCTCGTCCAATCCGGAAACTTCGGGCATCGTCCAAGGCGGAATAGGCGGAGACGGCGGCGACGGCGGTGTCGGCACCGCGGGTTCCAACGGAACCAGCGGCGGTTCCGGCGGCAAAGGTGGCCGCGGAGGGCTTCTGGTCGGCAATGGCGGAGCCGGCGGGAACGGCGCCGACGGTGGTGACGGCGGTGACGGGGCGGCCGGGGGCAATGGCGGCAACGGTGGCCTCGGTGGCGCCGGTGCGGTGCAAAATCTCCAATCCAGCCCCAGCACGTCGACCTATCCAGGGAATGCGTCGGGCGGTAAAGGGGGCACCGGGGGCACCGGCGGCAAGGGCGGTGACGCCGGCACCGGCGGCAGCGGAGCCAAGGGCGGCGCCGGTGGGATCTTCGGTAAGCGCGGCAGCACTGGCAGCAACGGTGTCAACGGCACCGGCGGCACCGGCGGCACCGGCGGCAAGGGCGGCAATGGTGGCAGGGCGTACACGTCGGACGGAAATATCGGCGCGTCCGGTAATGCAGGCAACGCCGGTAATTCCGGCAATCAGGGGTCCGGCACCACGGGTGGTTCCGGCGGCGAGGGTGGCACCGGCGGAAACGGCGCGTCCGGGTCTAACCCCTAGGCGGGGGTCAACTCCACGCCGGCGAGCGCCACCGCGTCGTCGCGGTCGGGTGCGGTCACGGTGGCGACGAAGCCGTCGCCGTCCTTCCACACGCTGGCCTTGAGCGTCTCGCCGGGGAACACCACCCCGGCGAAGCGCGCGCCGTAGCTTGCGACCCGCGCGGTGTCGCCGTCGAGCAGGGTGTCGACCAGCGCCTTGCACGTCATGCCGTAGGTGCACAACCCGTGCAGGATCGGACGCGGAAATCCCGCCGCCGCAGCGAAGTCGGGATCGGAGTGCAGCGGGTTGCGATCGCCGCACATCCGGTACAGCAGCGCCTGCTGCGGGGAAGTGGGGATCGCGATCTCGAAATCCGGTGCGCGCTGCGGAGGCTCCGAAGCTCCCGACGGTCCACGATCGCCACCGAAGCCACCTTCACCGCGCGCGAAGATCGATCGCTTCTGGGTCCACAACGGGGTGCCGTCGGGCGCTGTCACCGTGGTCTCCGACCAGATGACCGCGGCCTTGCCCTTGTCCCAGATGTCGGTGAAGCGTGTGACGGCGATCCCGGTGCCGGACGGCGGAATCGGGCCCGGAACCGACACGGCTTCGCTGGCGTGCAGCACCTTGGAAAGTTCGATGTCGATACCCGGGAACTTCACCGTCGGCGGTTCCGTCATGTGGAAGCTCTGCGCAACATTGCCGAACGTCGGTAGCACCTGCGGCGTTTCGTCGGTCAGGTAGCGCAACTCGCGCTTGTCCATCGGGTCGGCACCTGCGCCGAGCCCGAGGTGGTAGAGCTGAATGTCGCTGCTGGTCCAGGAGAACTCGGCGGCGGGGAGTTCGGCGCCGAGCGCCTCGTCGAGATTGATGGGCATGCGTTAACTCTTTCCGGCGATGTGTAGTGCTGCAAGGTATCCGAACGTCATCGCCGGGCCGATGGTGCCGCCCGGGCCGGGGTAGGTGTGGCCCATCACCGGGGCGCTGACATTGCCCGCAGCATAGAGTCCCTCGATCACCGACCCGTCGTCGCGCAGGGCGCGCCCGTACACGTCGGTGACCACGCCGCCCTTGGTGCCCAGGTCACCGGGCACCAACTTGGCCGCGTAGTACGGCGGGTGGGTGATCTCGCCGAGGTTGGGATTGGGCTTGTTGGTCGGATCGCCGTAGTAGCGGTCGTAGGCGCTCTCGCCGCGCTTGAAGTCCTCGTCGACGCCGGAGCGCGCGAATCCGTTGAACCGCTCGACGGTGGCCTTGAAGGCATCCACCGGCAACCCCGTCTTCTCGGCCAGTTCCTCGAGCGTGTCGGCCGTGACGATCACGCCCGATTCCAGCCACTTCTTCGGAATCCGCTGGCCCGGTTGAAGGCCGGCAAAGATATAGCGGTCCCGGTACCGCTGGTCGAACACCAGCCAGGCCGGGATGTTCTCCCCGGGCCCCGGCCCCTGGCCGTACTGCCCGCCGTACATGTGGTGGCACGCCTCGACATAGGGCATCGACTCGTTCATGAACCGTTTGCCCGCCATGTTGACGATGATCGAGCCCGGCGAGTTGCGTTCCGACAGCGCAAACCACGGGGCGCCGACCAGCGGCACCGTCGGCCCCCACCAGGCGTCTTCCATGACGTCGAGTGCCGCGCCCAGCTTCTCGGCGGCGATGATGCCGTCGCCGGTGTTGGCCTTGGCGCCGACCGTCCATTCGGTGGTGATCGGGGCACGCTGGTACTTGACCCGCATCTGCTCGTTGTGTTCGAAGCCGCCGGAGCCGAGGATGACGCCTCGACGGGCCCGGATCAGTTCGGGCTCACCGGATTCCGGTGCGGTGCTGTCGCGTACGTAGATGCCGCGCACGACACCGTCCTCGACATAGAGGTCGGTCAGCGCGGTGTTCAGTCGAACTGGCACACCCGCCTCGCGCAGGCCGATGCGCAGCGGCGCGATCAACGCGCGGCCCATGCCGACCAGGTTCTTGCCGGTGACCTTGGCCCACGTGGCGCGTACGCCCACCTTGAGGCTGCGCAGCACACCGCGCGGATGGCGCTTGAGCTGGTTGAGCCGGACGTAGTCCTGCTGCATGACAACCATGTTCATCGGAACCTTGCCGTACGGCGGTTCCAGGCCCGGCAGGTCCGGGCCGAGTTTCTTGGCGTTGAACGGCTTGGGTTCGACGGACCGCCCCGACGGCTTGCCGCCCGGCGTCTCGGGGTAGTAGTCGGAGTAGCCCGGCACCCAGCACAGCCGCAGGGGTGAGTGCTTGAGCACGAAGGACAACATCTCCGGTCCGCGATCGAGATAGGTGTCGATCTTCTCGGCGGGCACGACGTCGCCGATGATGCTGTGCAGGTAGGTGCGGGCGGCGTCGGGAGTGTCCTTGACGCCGTCGCGCTTGAGGACCTCGTTGTTCGGGATCCAGACGCCACCACCTGACCGCGCAGTGGAACCACCGTAGTGCGGAGCCTTCTCGACGACTACTGTGGAAAGTCCCTGGTGGGCTGCGGTGAGCGCGGCGACCATACCGGCGGCGCCGCTCCCCACCACGACGACGTCGTACTCCTGACCAGTCATGTAGAACACGTTATAGAATTGCGCGGCCGACCCACAACCGCGCCGGTCAACAGAACAAGGGGACTTCATAAGAATGCTCAGTGATCAGGTGCGGCAGAAGCTGGCCGCCGATCTCGCCCAGGCCGAGCGCAGCAAGGTTCCCATCTCGCCGTTGACCGACGCCCATCCGGACATTGACGTCGTTGACGCCTACGAGATCCAGCTCATCAATATCCGCCAGCGCGTCGCCGAGGGTGCCAAGGTCATCGGCCACAAGGTCGGTCTGTCGTCGAAGGCCATGCAGCAGATGATGAACGTCGATGAACCCGACTACGGGCATCTGCTCGACGAGATGGCCGTCCACGAGGACACGCCCGTCAAGTCCGCCGACTACCTCTATCCCCGCGTCGAGGTGGAGGTGGGATTCGTCCTGGCCGACGACCTGCCCGGTGAAGGCTGCACCGAGGACGACGTGCTGGCTGCGACGGCCGCGTTCGCGCCCGCCATCGAGTTGATCGACACCCGTATCACGGACTGGAAGATCAAACTCTGCGACACGATCGCCGACAACGCGTCCTCGGCGGGCTGGGTGCTCGGTGAGAACCGGGTGTCGCCGAAGGACATCGACATCACCGCTATCGACGCGGTGCTGACCCGCAACGGCGAGGTGGTGGCGAAGGGCCGCAGCGATGCGGTGCTGGGTAACCCGGTGACCGCAGTGGCGTGGTTGGCCCGCAAGGTGGACAGCTTCGGTGTCCGCCTCAAGGCCGGTGACATCGTGTTACCCGGCTCGTGCACCAAGGCGTTCGACGCCACCCCGGGCGCCGAGTACGTCGCCGACTTCACCGGGCTGGGTTCGGTCCACCTGAGTTTCGAATAGGAGCGTTATGCCTAAAGCAAGCGTCGCGATCGTCGGATCCGGCAACATCAGCACCGACCTGCTGTACAAACTGCTGCGCTCGGAGTGGTTGGAACCACGCTGGATGATCGGCATCGACCCGGAGAGCGAGGGCCTGGCGCGCGCCCGCAAGCTCGGCTTGGAAACCTCGCACGAGGGCGTGGATTGGCTTCTGGCGCAGAGCGAGAAGCCCGACATGGTCTTCGAGGCCACCAGCGCCTACGTGCACCGCGACGCCGCGCCGAAGTATGCCGAGGCCGGTATCCGCGCGATCGACCTGACGCCCGCGGCCATCGGGCCGGGCGTAATCCCGCCCGCCAATCTGCGCGACCATCTCGACGCGCCCAACGTCAACATGGTCACCTGCGGCGGGCAGGCGACCATCCCGATCGTGTACGCGGTTTCTCGCGCGGTGGAGGTGCCCTACGCCGAGATCGTGGCCTCGGTCTCGTCGGCCTCGGCCGGTCCTGGCACGCGCGCCAACATCGACGAATTCACCAAGACCACCAGCGCCGGTGTGCAGAACATCGGTGGCGCCCAGCGCGGCAAGGCGATCATCATCCTCAATCCCGCCGAGCCGCCGATGATCATGCGCGACACCATCTTCTGCGCGATCCCCGAGGACGCCGACCACGATGCGGTCACCCAGTCGATCCGCGACGTCGTTGCCGAGGTGCAGACCTACGTGCCCGGCTACCGGTTGCTCAACGATCCGCAGTTCGACGAACCGTCGGTGGTCAACGGCGGCAACCACGTCGTCACCACATTCATCGAAGTGGAGGGTGCGGGCGATTACCTGCCGCCTTACGCTGGAAACCTGGACATCATGACCGCCGCGGCCACGAAGGTGGGCGAGGAGATCGCGAAGGAGTCCATGGCCACGAGCAGTGCAGGAGGCCAAGCATGAGCGGCACCGACAGCATCTATTTCAATCCGATCTGGGATGTCCGGATGACGGACACGTCGCTGCGCGACGGCAGTCACCACAAACGGCACCAGTTCACCAAGGAGGAAGTGCACGCGATCGTCGCGGCGCTGGACGCCGCCGGTGTGCCGGTCATCGAGGTGACCCACGGCGACGGCCTCGGTGGGTCGAGTTTCAACTACGGCTTCTCCAAGACGCCTGAGCAGGAGCTGATCAAGCTGGCCGCCGAGACGGCCACCGAATCCAAGATCGCCTTCCTGATGTTGCCCGGGGTGGGCACCAAGGAGGACATCAAGGAGGCGCAGAACAACGGTGGCTCGATCTGCCGGATCGCCACCCACTGCACCGAGGCCGACGTGTCGATCCAGCACTTCGGCCTGGCCCGCGAACTCGGCCTGGAGACCGTCGGCTTCTTGATGATGAGCCACACGATTCCGCCGGAGAAGCTGGCCGCCCAGGCGCGGATCATGGCCGACGCCGGCTGCCAGTGCGTGTACGTCGTCGACTCGGCGGGTGCGTTGGTGCTCGAGGGTGTTCGTGACCGGGTCGCGGCCCTGGTGGCGGAGTTGGGCGACGACGCGCAGGTCGGCTTCCACGGCCACGAGAACCTCGGCCTGGGCGTCGCGAACTCGATCGAGGCCGTGCGTGCGGGTGCCAAGCAGATCGACGGTTCGTGCCGCCGGTTCGGCGCGGGTGCGGGCAACGCACCGGTCGAGGCGCTGATCGGGGTGTTCGACAAGATCGGCGTCAAGACCGGTATCGACTTCTTCGACATCGCCGACGCGGCAGAAGAGGTCGTGGCACCCGCGATGCCGGCTGAGTGCCTGTTGGACCGCAACGCGCTGATCATGGGCTATTCGGGCGTGTACTCGAGCTTCCTCAAGCACGCGATCCGCCAATCCGAGCGTTACGGCGTGCCGGCGCACCAGCTGCTGCACCGCGCAGGCCAGCGCAAGCTCATCGGCGGCCAGGAGGACCAGTTGATCGACATCGCGCTGGAGATCAAGCGCGAGCAAGACAGCGCCAAGACCGGCTAGCGGCGGCTTGATCTAGCCGGCTCGGCTACGCACCTTCCGTGCCAGCCATACCGCGAGCAGGACGGCCGCTACGGCCAGGACCGCGTACTGGTAGCGCGACGTCCACGTCGACACGGCTTCCCAGTTGTTGCCCAACTTGAAGCCGGCCACCACCAGCAGGCTGTTCCATACCGCGCTGCCCGCGGTCGTGAGTGCGATGAAACGGACGAAGGGCATGCGGTAGATCCCTGCGGGAACCGAGACCAGGCTGCGGACGACAGGGATCATCCGCCCGAACAACACCGCCACGGATCCGTAGCGACGAAACCATGCCTCGCTCTTCTCGAGGTCGTCGGCGGAGAAGAACGGTAGTCGCGCGACCATCCGGTGCACGCGGTCGCGTCCGAGGCGGGCACCCACCAGATACAGCACGATCGCGCCCACCACGGAACCCACCGTCGTCCCCACGATGGCTTCTGCCAGCGACATCTCACCGCGCGCCGCAGATAGGCCTGCCAGCGGCAGGATGATCTCGCTGGGCAGTGGGGGAAAGATGTTCTCCGCTGCGATGACTGCGCCTGCGCCGACGCCACCGAGGCGGTCCATCAACGACACAGCCCACCCCGTCACACCTTCGACGCTTGGTGCTGCGTCCGCGACCACGGTCACGGTCAAGGTGCCGTCCTCCGGTTGGCGCGAACGTGGGTTACCCGCACGTCTGATCGCGATTTGGCGTGCGGGTAACCCACGTTCGGCGAGTCCTACGCCGCAGCGCGCGGGGCGCCGACTCCGGCGTCGATCTGCGCCGGCTTGCCCGCAGTCGGGGCGATCGGAATGTCGAAGATCGCCGTCGGGAGGTACACCGTCGCACAGGAATTCGGGATGTCCACGACGCCGGAGAACCTGCCTTCGATGGGGGCGGCACCGAGCAGCAGGTACGCCTGCTCGGGGCTGTAGCCGAACTTCGTCAGGTAGTGGATCGCGTGTAGGCAGGCGCGTTGGTAGGCGAGCTGCGAATCGAGATACCGCTGTTCGCCGTCGAGGGTGACCGAGGTGCCCGAGAACGTCAGCCATTCGGAGTACTGCGGCTGGGTGTTGCCGGGGATGAAGATCGGATGCTCGTTGACCCCGTAGGTCTCCATCCCGCCGGAGATCACGTCGACGTGCAGGTCGATGAAACCGCCCATCTCGATGGCTCCGCAGAAGGTGATCTCGCCGTCGCCCTGGGAGAAGTGCAGGTCGCCCACCGACAGGTTGGCGCCGGCGACGAACACCGGGTAGAAGACCCGGCTGCCCCTGGTCAGGTTCTTGATGTCCAAGTTGCCGCCGTTCTCGCGAGGCGGCGCGGTGCGAGCCCCCTCGGCGGCGACCTTGCCGAACGCGTCGCCGGTGAGGGTGCCGAGGATGGCGTCTTTGGGCTCCGGCGGCAGCGCGAGCGGCGGCTCGCGATCCGGGTCGGTCGCGATCAGCGCGGCCTCACGAGAGTTCCAGTTGCCGAGCAGTTCCGCCGACGGCGCGGTCCCCATCAGCCCCGGATGGGTGATGCCGGTGAACTCGACCCCGGGAATGTGGCGGGAGGTCGCCTTCTCGCCGGAGAAGTCCCAGACCGCCTTGTAGGCGTCGGGGAACTGGTCGACCAGGAAGCTGCCGCCGTTGCTCTTGGCGAAGATTCCGGTGTATCCCCAGCCTTGCCCGGCCAGGGGTCCGGAGTCTTCTTGCGGGAGGGGGCCGACGTCGAGGATGTCCACGATGAGCAGGTCGCCGGGGCGGACGCCTTCCACCGCGATCGGTCCCGACAACGCATGCACCTTGGACATCGGAGCGTTGAGGATGTCTTCCGCGGAGTCGTCGTTGTGGATGTCGCCGTCGAACCATTCGCGGCAGTGCACCCGGAACGAGTCGCCCGGCTTGACGGTGACCGCCGCGGGGATGTCGGGATGCCAGCGGTTGTGCCCGACTATCTGCTGGTCGGGGAACCTCTTGGTGGAGTCGAGCGGAAAGATCAGTTCGGGCATGGGATCACCTTCAGGGTCGGGGCAGCGCACGGTGTCGCGGGTCGGTGCTCGTTGGTCGGCGACGAGCTGTGGGGGGTGGTGCGGTGACGACGCCAGGACGGTCGGCGCTGGCGCGGGTCGCGTCCTGGAGCTTCATCGCGATGTCGGTGCGACCCAGGTGCGGCATCGACATCATCTTCAACGCGTCCCCGGCGCACCGCGGGCAGCCGACGACGTCCGGGCAGCTCCGCATGGAGAACGCCTGCTCGGTTATTCCGCAGCCGGATTCGCATCGGAACCGGTAGAGCACCATGGTCAGCTCCGTACAGCTCGAGATTGCGGGGACACTCGGCCGCATACCCCGCCGCTTGCGAGGTAACCCTGTCCGGTCGTCGGAGCGGACCGGCACGATGGGGCCATGGCGACGCGCGAACAAGCTCAGGCGATTCTTTCGCAGTTGGCCGTGCCGACGGCGATGCTGCGCGACGATCAGTGGGCCGCCATTGAGGCGCTCGTCGTGCACCGCCGTCGGGCGCTGGTCGTCCAGCGCACGGGTTGGGGGAAGTCGGCGGTCTACTTCATCGCGGCCAAGCTGTTGCGTGCCGAAGGGCAGGGGCCGACGGTGATCGTGTCGCCGTTGTTGGCGCTGATGCGCAACCAGGTGGCCGCCGCCGACCGGGCCGGTGTGCACGCCGCGACCATCAACTCCAGCAACGTCGCCGAGTGGGACGACATCCACGAGCGGGTACGGACCGGTGAACTCGACGTGCTTTTGGTCAGCCCAGAGCGGTTGAACAACCCCGACTTTCGCGACGCTGTGCTGCCCGCGCTGGCACGCGATGCCGGGCTGGTGGTGGTCGACGAGGCGCACTGCGTGTCGGACTGGGGCCATGACTTCCGGCCCGACTACCGGCGCATCCGCACCCTGATCGCTGAACTCGGCGACGACATCCCGGTGCTGGCGACCACCGCGACCGCCAACGACCGGGTGGTCGACGACGTCGCGACGCAGTTGGGTGTCGGCGGCGGTGAGACGCTGGTGCTGCGCGGCGGATTGGACCGCGAATCGCTGCGGCTCTCGGTGGTCAAGGCCGGCAACCCGGCACAACGCGCGGCTTGGCTTGCGGCACATATCGATTCGCTGCCCGGGTCGGGCATCGTGTACACGCTGACCGTCGCGCAGGCTCACGACATCGCCGCGTTGCTGCGCGAGCAAGGGCATCGGGTGGCGGCGTACACCGGCGCGACCGAGGGCGCCGAGCGCGAACAACTGGAGGCCGATCTGCTGGCCAACCGGGTCAAGGCGTTGATCGCGACGTCGGCGCTGGGCATGGGCTTCGACAAACCCGACCTCGGATTCGTCGTGCACCTCGGCGCACCATCCTCACCGATCGCGTACTACCAGCAGGTCGGCCGTGCCGGCCGGTCGACGGCCAGCGCGGAGGTGATCCTGTTGCCGGGCCGTGAGGATCAGGACGTCTGGCGGTACTTCTCGTCGGTCGCATTCCCATCGGAAGCCATGGTGCGCAACGTGATTCGTATTCTGGAGCCGGACCGTCCGCAGTCGACGGCGGCGTTGGAACCGATGGTCGACCTCAACCGGACGCGGCTGGAGATGGTGCTCAAGGTGCTCGACGTCGACGGTGCGGTCCGGCGGGTGAAGGGCGGCTGGATCGGCACCGGCATGGAGTGGACCTACGACGAGGCGCGCTATCGCAAGCTCGACGAAGCGCGTAAACGTGAGCAGCAGGCGATGCTCGACTACCAGGCGACCGACCGCTGCCGGATGGCATTCCTGCGGGCTCAGCTCGACGACCCCGAACTCGGCGAAGGTGAGCGATGCGGTCGCTGCGACAACTGCACGGGTTCGCATTACGACGCTGTCGTCGACGCCGGTGCCGTCGAGCGCACGCAAACGCACCTCATGCGGCCCGGCGTCGAACTGACACCACGCAAACAGTGGCCGTCCGGGCTCGAGAAGCTCGGACTGGACCTCAAGGGCAAGATCAGCGACGGGCCGGAGCCCGGCCGCGCCATCGGCAGGTTGACCGATCTCGGCTGGGGCGCCCGGCTGCGGCGCCTGCTTGACGAACCGGACGCGGAGGTGTCCGATGCCGTGGTGCAGGCGGCCGTGCAGGTGCTGGCCGCATGGGACTGGGAGACCCGCCCGGCCGCGGTGATGGCCCTGGACTCGGACACCCATCCGCTGCTGATCACCTCGCTGGCGCGTGAATTGTCCCGGCTGGGCCGCCTTGAGGATCTGGGTGTACTGCGATACGCGCCCGGACGCAGACCGGTGACCGCGGCGAACTCGGCGTACCGCGTCGCGGCGCTGAACGGTGCGTGGGAGACCCCGGAGTTGTCGGGAGTGGCCGGACCGGTGCTGTTGGTCGATGATGTCACCGACACGGGGTGGACGTTGACGACGGCGTCGCGGCTGGTCAGGGCGGCGGGCGCGCCGGCGGTACTGCCGTTTGCGCTGGCCAGCGTGAGCTGACGGGTTCTTTGCGCACGACCATCGGCTCGTTTGGCGGCTCCGGGTGCTTAAGGGGTTGATGTCACGCACCACCTGCGTGCGATCAACCCGTTAGCGAGCGCTGGGCTTGCCGACACCCGAAAAACGGGGTTTGTACTGGCGCTGTTTAGCCCGCCCCCCGGGCCGGTTACGCCTTACGGAGCGGCCACCGCGTCGCAGACCAAAGGAGTGATTTGATGAACCTGTCCGCAACGACCGTTCGACGCGGCCTGTACGGCATGTTCGCCGGCGGCCTGCTTGCTTTCGGTTCCGCCGCGATCGTGGCACCGGTTGCCAACGCGCAGCCGGCTCCGGCGCCGACGCAGGACAACACCTGCAGCGTGAGCGCGATCGCCAACACCTCGAGCACGGTGTCGGCTTCGACCAGCACCTATCTCGCCTCGAACCCCGAGGCCAACGAGGCGCTGACGGAGATCGCCACGAAGCCGCAGGACCAGGCCACGCAGGACTTCCGCGCCTACTTCGCGCAGAACCCGCAGGTTGAGTCCGAGCTGAAGGCGATCAACCAGCCGGTCGCGGAGATCTCGAGCCAGTGTGGTGTCGAGGTGACTCCGACGCCGATCTCGGCTGTGTTGACTGACGCGTAACCCCTGAACGAGCTTGTGGCGCCGGCCTCCAGCCGGCGCCACAAGCACGTCTACGGGTTGTAGAGCACCGGCCCACCCGGGCCGATCGGTACCACCTCGAAGGTGCCGCCGCCGGTGCGCTCGGGGTTCTGGCCCGGGTCGGCCGTCCCCGCGGTGGGCGCCTGGACGACTTCGCCCGGGCTCTTCGGCGCGGTCTGGGCGGTCGCGGGCGGCGCCTCGCATTTGCCCGCGGAGTGATTGCCGTTACCACCGGCCCATTGCCCGCCGGACATGTCGCAGCAGAACCGCAGCTCGTCGTAGTACTGTGACGGACTGATCTTGTCGGCATTAAGCCGGTCTTGGGCCGCCTTAATGCAGGTGTCGTAGGCTCCGATGTCCCACTCATCCTTGGCCTGTGAGACGCCGGGCGGCACGAGCACACCTATCGCCACGGCGATCGCAGCGGGGCCGAACACCCACAACGAATGCTTTTTCATCTTGGTTTCCCTTCAGTCGATCACGTGCTCATCGGCTGATTCCCCCGCGAATGCAGTGATGAGATCTGACGCGACCACCGTCGCCAACCGGCGTTGCAGATCCGTTGCAGCGCCGTTGCAGGGCTCAGGACAGCAGGGTGGTGAGGTGTGGGCCGCCGTCGCGCAGATAACGCACCATGCCGAGCTCGGCGCATTGGGCGGCGACCTGTTTGAGCAGTTGCCGCGCTTCGTCGGTTCGGCCGGCGACGCACAACGCCGCGATCAGCAGACGGTTCGCCTGGAGCAGCGCGCGGGGACGGCCCTGGGGTTCGAGCTTGTTCACCCAGGACATGGCGCATTCACAGGCCAGCTCGGGGTCGGTGTCGAGCAGTCGCAGTATCTCGGCTTCGTCGCGCAGTTGAGCGGTGACCTCAGTGCTGAGTCCGTTGCCGGGCGCCGATCCGATGTGGGCGGGGTGCTCGGGTGGCAGCTTCAGCCGCATCCGCTCCACCTCCACGGCGGCGCCCAGCCGTGAAAGACCGACGGTCGCAGCCACTTCCGACCCTTCGTCCAGCAGTCTCCGCGCCGCATCGTGCTGGCCGAGTGCGACCTTGATCCGCGCCCCGGCGCAGCAACGGGCGATCATGAACTCCACCGGCGGACCGCCGCCCGTGCCGAATCGACCGCTGTCCTCCAGAAGTTGATCGGCGTCGCGCAACTCCCCACGCTCGTAGAGGAACTCCGCCAGCAGCGCGTACGCGACCCGCGCGGCGTGTGAGTACGGAGCCTGCGACTGCCTGGCGATCCGCACCGCGTCACGGAGCCGACTTTCGGCTTCCACCATGTCGAGCTGCGCCGAAGCCGCCATTGCGACCAGACAGTGCCCGTAGATCAGGACGAACGAGTTACCGCATCGGTGGTGGTAATCGGTCGCCCAGTCCTGCCAATTCCGCGCAGCGACGAAATCGAACCGGCAGATCTCAAGGAACGATGCGACGTTGGCCGCAGTGCTGACGACGAAGGGTGGCAGGGTATCCGGGTGGGTGAGGCACTCCGACAGCAACTCGTCGACACCGTCGCCACGGTCGGCCCAGACTTGTACCAGCGCGCGGAAAACATCTGCCTCGACGCGCATCTCGCGAACTTCCGGTGGCGGCAGTGCTCTAGCTTCAAGCGCTGCTTCGAACGCGTCAAGCGCGACACGAGCCTGTTCGGGCTGTTGCAACAGACTGTGCGCGCGGGCCAGGAACAGCTGCAGTCGCGGGCTGAGCGTGACGATGCGGGGCGGCAGCGTCGCGACCAGCGCCTGCAACGTCGACAGCTGCGCTTGCTGTTCCAGATCGACCCCGTGGCGCTCGATCAGTTCGATCGCACGGTCCTCGTCCCCGGCAGCCACCGCGTGGCCGATCGCCTCGCGAACCATGCTGTGGTCGGCGAACCACCGTGACGCGGCCGCATGCAGACCTGGAATCCGCTGCGGGTGATCACATTCCAGACGCCGCCGCAGAAACTCCGCGAACAGCTGGTGATAGCAGAACCACTCCCGATCGTCGTCGAGTCGACGCAGGAACAGGTCGCGCTTCTCAGCTTCGTCGAGCAGCGCCTGTCCATTGCCCACACCGGCCAACACGGACGCCAGGTCGCCGCAGATCCGCTCGACAATCGAGGTGGCCATCAGGAAGTCGAGCATGTCCGTGTCGAGTGAGTCGAGCACATTCTCGGCTAGATACTCGCCGACGGCGTGGTGACGTCCTGACATACCCTCGATCAACGCGGCGGGGTCGTCGCAGTTACGCAGCGACAGAGTCGCCAGTTGCAGCGCGGCGACCCAGCCTTCGGTGGTTCGCTCGAGCTTCGCCACATCCGTGCCTGTCAACGCCAGCCCCCCGAGCTCAACCAGGAAGGTGTGGGACTCCGATGAATCGAAACGCAAAGCAGACGAGTCGATCTCGACGAGCTCGCCGCGTACCCGCATCCGGCCTAGTGGCAGTCCCGAGCGGCTACGCGTCGTCACCACCACCTGAAGTTGCGGTCCGCCGTGGTCGAGCAGGTACGCCATCGCCTCGGTGGTCGCCGAGTCAGTGATGCGGTGCCAGTCGTCGATGACGACACATGTGCGACTGGGTTGGGATTCGATGTGGTTGATCAACGTCGTCAGGACGACACGCGTCGCCGCGGCGCCGCGTTCCTCGAGCGCCTGGCGAAGATCGGGTTCCAGCGTCGGGAGCACGGTGCGCACGGCTTCGATCAGATGGGCCAGAAACCACACCGGGTTGTTGTCGTCGTCGTCGACGGCCAGCCAGGCGACCGTCACGCCCTCCTCGACGAGCGCTTCGCGCCATTGCACGGCCAGTGTGGTCTTGCCGAACCCGGCAGGACCGTGGATGACGACCAGCCGGCGCGGACCGTCGGCGCGCAATTCGTCGATCAGGCGCGGCCTGCTCACCAATTTGCGCGTCGGGGTGGACGGACGGTATTTGGTCACCGCGGCGGGGGGCGTGGCGTTGCGCGGCGCGGCTTCAGGTGCGGGGGACTGCAGCGACGGATCGTGGCGCAGTATCGCGGTTTCCAGGTCGCGCAGCGCAGGTCCGGGGTCGACGCCGAGTTCGTCGGCCAGGCGCCCACGCACCGACGCGCCGACCGCGAGCGCGTCGGCCTGCCTTCCCGACCGGTACAGCGCGAGCATGAGCATGCAGTGCAACTGTTCTCGATAGGGATGGGCAGCCGTCAACCGTTCGAGTTCGGTGATGACGGCATGGTGCCTGCCGAGCATGAGATCGGCGTCGATGCGGTGTTCCGTTGCAATCAACCGAAGTTCATCAAGGCGCGCCGTTTCGGCGGTGGCGAATTCGGGTTCCTCAAGGTCCTCGAGCACGCGTCCGCGCCAGAGGCTCAGCGCCTCGCCCAGAATCCCCGCGGCGCGTTCAGCGTCACCGGCTCGCAATGCTTCGTGTCCTAGGGCCAGCATGTCCTCGAACCGGACGCTGTCGATCTGGTTGCGGCTCAGGAAGATTCCATAGCCTGCCCTCTGGGTGACCAGCACATCGTGGGCTCCCGCAGCCGCCAGGTGCGATCGAAGGCGCGACACGTGAGCCCGCAGCGTGCCGTTCGCGCTCGCAGGCGGTGCGCCACACCAGATTGCGTCGGCGATGCGGTCCGCCGGGAGGCACCGATTTGGGTACAGCAACAGCATGGCGAGCAGTTCCCGCTGCTTCGGGCCGCCGAGATCAAGCGGTTGTCCGCCGTCGAGAGTGACAGCGAGCGGACCCAGGATGCCGAATTCCGGCACCCCGGTCACGAGGTCGCTCCGCCGACTTTCACCAGGTCAGCGTAGCGTTTGAGAGGTATTCCGGAAGTGCTCCTGAAGTCACGACTAAGCACAGCCGCCCTGCCATCGGGCAGGGCGGCTGTGGTGTGGAGGCTTAACGCGTCATCGGTAAGCGATGAACACGCCGTTTTCCAGCGTCACACCGAATGCGTTCGCCTCGGCGTTCCACTCGACCTTCAGCGGGGTGTTGAGGTCCGGGAAGTCCGGACGCAATTCGACGGGCGGCAGCCAGACGTCCGGGATACCGAGACGTGCCGGGTTATCCCAGTGTCCAGGCGGAACACCGTAGAACGGGTTCGGAACCACGCCTAGCGTGGGGTCCTTCTTCACCTGTCCGGGTGGGCCGTACGGGTTGTGCCCGGGCGGGTCGCCCGGCGCCCAGTGCGAGATGGCCGGCGCGGGCGGATTCGGCGGACCAGGGATGTTCGGCCACTTCGGCCCGGGGTCGGCTTGCGCGAGCCCGCTGCCCAGTGCGAATGCCGACAAACCGAGCGCACCCGCCATTGCCGTTGTGGCCGCAAGTTTCTTGATCTCCACAGTTGAACTCCTTGTTCGGTGATGGCGCCGATGGTCACGGCGCTACATCGACTTGTTGTTCGTAACCGCCCCGACCAGTGCGACCGGTGCGGCTTGAAGACCCCCAGACGCAATCTGGATACCCCCGACCCCGGTGGCAAAACACGCAAACTCGAAAAAAGTATGTTTGCTGTTCTAAGTGGTACCGCGACGCTTCACGCCACCTAGCTGCTGGGTTACCGTGTCGGCGGTCGCGACCAATGCCCGCGCGCGTTCGGTGATCTCGTTGTCGGTCAACGCTTTCCCGATGTGCATCGAGGCAACCATGATCTGTCGCTGGTAGTGGTCATACACCGGCGCCGAGATCACGCTGATGTCATGACGTTTGCGGCCACTGTCGTTCTCGTCGCGCAGGTAAACCCGTTCGCCGATGTCGGAGACCAGTTCCCCGAGCAGTGCGCGCAACTCGTCGGGCAACTGTGTCGACATCCCCGCCATCAACGAATACAGCCGTCGCCCGCCGGGCGTCAGCCTCTCGACCAGGTACCCATCGGCCCGGCATTCGGCGATCACCCGGTGCAACCGCTCGGTGTCGGTGCGCAGTGGAAGCGTCGGCTCCTTGGCCAACCAATCGCGCTCGGCCTCGTCGTCCCAGAGCACGAACATCAGGCCCACCGGAGGGGCGAACGGATAGCTCTGGCCGACCTCTACGCCCGGGCGCGCGCCGGCGGGCGCCACGAGGTCCAGCACCGTGATCCGGTCGTCGACCACGCCCGAGAGCGCCGCGGTGACACCGAACCGCGTCGAGAGCCGACGCAGTTCCTCCCGGACGGCCGGGCTGACGCGCAACGCCTCCTGGGCCCGATGCCCGAGCGTGATCAGCGACGCGCCCAGCCGGTAGGTCTTGTCGGTCGGATCGCGCACCAGATATCCCGCATCACACAGCGAGGTGACGATGCCCAGGCAAGTCGGCTTGCTCAGCGCCACGCGGCGGGCCAAATCCGATACACCGAAACGCTCGGCGGGACGCTCCGCGAGGTAGTCCAGGACGCGCACCACGCGATCGGTCGGGGGTGATGCGCGGCCGGAAGGCTCGGTGCTGGGCACGTCAGCAGCGTACTTGACGTTCCATATATGTACCGCAGCGGTCGATATATTGACTACCGGTAGAACGCGTTCTAGTTTCGCAGTGTGTACTCACAGCCACTGATCGACGCGATCGCCGAAGCCGAGCACCTCGTGGCCACCGCGCCGTTCATCGAGTCCGAAGCCGACCTGCTCGAGGGTCTGCAGTACCTCGCCGGATGCGTGGCCGCCTGCGCTCACCTGGCGTTCGACTACGACCGCGAGCATCCGTTCATGCAGTCCGGGACCGGGCCGTTCACGAAGATGGGCCTCGACAATCCGGACGCCCTCTACTTCGGCACCCGCGTGCAGGCCGGTCACGAGTACGTCGTCACCGGTAAGCGAGGAACCACGACCGACCTGGCATTCCAGATGCTCGGCGGCGAGTACACCGACGACAACGTCCCACCGAGCCAGGCCGCGTTCGACGACCGCGAACTCGACATCGCCGAAGACGGCACCTACGAGTGGCGCTTCACGCCGGACAGCCCGGCGCAGTTGGTGGTTCGCGAGGTCTACAACGACTGGTCGGCACAGCGCGGCTACATCAGCATCGCGCGCACCGACACCGCAGGCACCGCACCGCCGCCGCTGACCAAGGCGCTCATCGAGAAGCGCTATGCGGTGGCCGGAAAGCAACTGGTGCAACGGGTCAAGACGTGGCTGCAGTTCCCGCAGTGGTTCTACAACACCCTGCCGGTCAACACGCTGACCGCGCCGAGGCTCACACCGGGCGGACTGGCAACGCAGTACTCGTCGGTCGGCCACTTCGACCTGGCACCGGATCAGGCCATGATCATCACAGTGCCGGTCAGCGACGCGCCGTATCTCGGGTTCCAGCTCGGCAGCCTCTGGTACATCTCGTTGGACTACATCAACCACCAGACGTCGCTGAACGGCACTCAGGCACAGGCGGATCCGGACAACAAGATCCGCATCGTCGTCTCCGACGCCAACCCCGGTGTCACGAACTGGTGCGAGACGCTCGGCCATCGCAAGGGATATCTGCAGTTCCGCTGGCAGCGCCTGTCGCGTGCGCTCACCGAGGCCGACGGTCCGACGGTCGAGGTCCTCGACGTGGACAAGGTCGCCGCCGCGCTGCCGTACCACGACAGCAACAAGATCTCCGACGACGACTGGCGTGCCAGAATCGCACTGCGGCAACGGCAGATTCAGAACAGGATGGTGGGCTGATGTCGGGTCTTCTGCAGGACAAGGTGGTCGTGATCAGCGGCGTCGGGCCCGCGCTGGGCACCACGCTCGCGCGCCGGTGTGCCCAGGAGGGCGCCGACCTCGTGCTGGCGGCCCGCACCGTAGAACGGCTGGAGGACGTCGCCAAGCAGGTCACCGATCTGGGCAGGCGGGCGCTGTCGGTGGGCACCGACATCACCGACGAGGCGCAGGTGAACAATCTCGTCGACGAGACGATGAAGGCGTACGGCAAAGTCGACGTGCTCATCAACAACGCGTTTCGGGTGCCGTCGATGAAGCCGTTGGCCAACACCACTTTCGAGCACATGCGCGATGCGATCGAGTTGACCGTCTTCGGCGCGTTGCGGCTGATTCAGGGATTCACGCCTGCGCTGGCCGAGGCCAACGGATCCGTCGTGAACGTGAATTCGATGGTGGTGCGTCACTCGCAGGCCAAGTACGGCGCCTACAAGATGGCGAAGTCGGCGCTGCTGGCGATGTCGCAGTCGTTGGCCACCGAACTGGGTGAACAGGGTATCCGGGTGAATTCGATTCTGCCGGGCTATATCTGGGGTGGCACGCTGGAGAGCTACTTCAACCATCAGGCCGGCAAGTACGGCACCACCGTCGACGAGATCTACAAGGCGACCGCCGCCGCGTCCGATCTCAAACGGCTGCCCACCGAGGACGAGGTGGCCTCGGCGATCCTGTTCATGGCCAGCGACCTGTCCAGCGGAATCACCGGCCAGGCGCTGGATGTCAACTGTGGGGAGTACAAGGCGTGACGCGCACCGACGTCGGTACGGTCGAGGATCTGCACGCGTCGGCGACCAAGGCCTGCGGCCTCGACGACTTCGGCAGCGACGACGACAACTATCGCGAAGCACTCGGAGTGCTGCTCGAGTCCTACCGCCGCGACGCCGATCTCACCGAATTCGGCAGCAAGATGCAACGGTTCTTCGTGCGCAACGCGCTGGTCGCCCGGCTGGTGTCCGAAGCGGCTTTCAAGCAGCACCCGCAGCACGCCGACATCGTGATCGAAAAGCCGATCTTCGTGACGGGCCTGCCCCGCACCGGCACCACCGCCATTCATCGGCTCTTGGCCGCCGACCCCCGCCACCAGGGGCTCGAGTTGTGGCTGGCCGAGTTTCCCCAGCCTCGGCCGCCCCGCGAAACCTGGTCCGATAACCCGGTTTTCGCTCAACTCGATGCCCAGTTCAGCAAGGCGCACGCGGAGAATCCCGACTACACCGGGCTGCACTACATGACTCCCGACGAGGTCGAGGAATGCTGGCAGCTGCTCCGCCAGTCGCTGCATTCGGTGTCCTACGAGACGTTGGCCCACATCCCGACGTATTCGCAGTGGCTGGCGAAGCAGGACTGGACGAAGCCCTATCGGCGGCATCGCAAGAACCTTCAGCTGATCGGGCTCAACGAACCCGAGAAGCGGTGGATCCTGAAGAATCCGAGCCACCTGTTCGCGCTCGACGCGCTGTTCAAAACCTATCCGGATGCGCTGGTCATCCAGTGTCACCGGCCAGCGGAGACAATAATGGCGTCGATGTGCTCGCTGGCCCAGCACACCACCGAGGGCTGGTCCAACACGTTCGTCGGGGAGACCATCGGACGCGATTCGCTGGAGACCTGGTCGCGGGGACTGCAACTGTTCAACGCCGAACGGGCCAAACATGATCCGGCTCAGTTCTACGATCTCGACTACTTCGATCTGGTCAAGGATCCCGTCGGCGCCGTCGCCGACATCTACCGCGCTTTCGGGATCGAGTTCACCGATGCCGCGCGTGAAGCGGCGACCGCGACCCACGAAGAGAGCAAGAAGGGTCCGCGGGCACCCAAGCACACCTACTCGCTGGCCGACTACGGCCTCACCGACGACGAGGTCAAGGAGCGCTTCAAGGGGCTGTAGTCAGGCGGTGGTGTTGGCCAACTTCTCGATGCGTTCGAGCGCGTCCTCGGCCAGCGACCGCACGTCGTATCCGTTCGCGGGACCGCACGTCGAAATCTCGATCGCGGCGTTGTGCGCGGCCACGAAAGCGCTGTCGCAAGCCCAGGTGTCACCTTTGAACGACCACAGCAGGATCTCGGCGGAACCGGAATCGACTTGCGGCAGAAGCTCGAAGACATACTCGCGTTCGGCCATGCTGGTGACCCGAAAGGTCATGCCCTGACAGGCGTCGATGGTGTGCTTGGCCTGTGCGAGCGCGTCTTTGGCGTCGAAATCGGCGCGGTAGACGCCGACCATCTCCTCGACGTACACGTCGAGAGCGCCGTTGACGGTCATCCAGTGCCCGCCGTCGTACGCCGCGGGATCGTGATCGACGATGAACGGCGGGTCCACCTCACGCGCCACACCCGCGCATTCGGCAGGGTCGACGGTCACGAACAGGTTGCCGTCGCCCTTCGTCACGTCGGGGCTCAGCAGGTCGCCGACTTGTCCGGCGGTGATCGGGGCGACCGGCGGTTCGGGCGCCGGCTGCGGACTGTCCACCACGCGCGTGCAGGCAGTCACCGCGAACAGACAGAAAGTGACCGCAACGCAGCGCATATCAGAGCACTTTACGACGGCCTCGCGCTCGGGATATCTAGCCGTCGCCGGGAGAGGGGGCCGAGGAGATCTCTTCCAGGCATCCCTCGGCCACGGCGTGCTTGATGCTGTCGGCCAGCCGGGGGCAGGCCTTGGCGCGCGCGGGGTCGCCGCCGGATTCCCGGATCTCGGTGAAGTACGCACACCGCCGCGATGCCTCGGTGTTCCACTGCACCGAGGTGTGAGCCGGTCCCAGCTTCTTGACGTCCACCGAGACATGGCAGAAGCGGCAGTCGACGGATACCAGGCCCGACCTCAGATACCGTTCGCGGTCCCGCTGGGTGGCCTCCCGCAGTGCCGCCGCGCGCTCACCACCGAAAGAGGGTGCCTTGGAGGTGATTTCGGGCCCCAACCCGCCGTGGCCGTGACCATGGCCGTCGTCGTCGTCATCATGCGCACCGTGCAGCAGCAGCATCGCCCGGGCCAGCCGGTCGACGTCGGCGGGGCCGACAATCTGGCCGCCGTCGGCGGGGCCGACAATCTGGTCGACGTCGGGTGCCTTACGGTCTTCGGTCACGACTTCTGCTCGGCTCTTTCCTTCTCGTCCTTCTCTTCTGCCTGACGCTTGAGGTTCTCCTCGACCTCGACATGCCACTTCTCGTTGGCCGCCGTGGTGTCGACCTCGATCTCGAAGCGGTCGGTCATGTCCGGGGTGATGTCGGCGACGTCGACGTAGAACTGCTGATACCACCGGCGCATCTGGTACACCGCGCCGTCCTCCTCGACGAGCAGCGGGTTGTCGATGCGGGTCTTGTGCTTCCAGATCTCCACGTCCTGAAGGAAGCCCTTGCTGACACCCTCGGTGAACGTGTTGGCGAGCTTCTCCGTCATCTTCTCGTCGAGGCCCTTGGGCTTCTCGACGATGACGCCCCACTGCAACATGAACGAGTTCTGCGTGACGGGGTAGTGGCAGTTGATCAGGATCGACTCGGCTTTGTAGCCGCCGTAGTTGTTGTGCAGCCAGTTGATCATGAACGACGGGCCGAAATACGACGCCTCCGAGTCGAGGTGCGCCTCACCGTAGGTGGTGCCCATGTCGTTGATGTCGGGCCGGCCCACGTTGTGCAGATACTGCGACGCGATATGGCCTTCGAAGACGTTCTTGAAGTACGTCGGCAAGCCGTAGTGGATGTAGAAGAAGTGCGCCATGTCGGTGACGTTGTCGATGATCTCCCGGCAGTTGGCGTTCTCGATCAGGATCGAGTTCCACTTCCAGTCGGTCCACTCGTCGCTCTCGAACTCCGGGATGTCGGGGATCCGGACCTCGGGCTGGGGCGGGTTGCCCTCGTGGTCGTGCCAGACGAACAACAGCCCGCCGCGAACGTCGGTCTCCCAGGCACGGGTGCGGGCCAATCGCGGTGTCCGCTTGGCGTAGGGCACCAGCTTGCACTTGCCGTCGCCGCCCCAGCGCCAGTCGTGGAACGGGCAGGCGACCTCGTCGCCCTTGATCGTGCCCTGGGCGAGGTTCCCGCCCATGTGCCGGCAGTAGCCGTCGAGCACTTTCAGATCGCCGTGTGAATCGGCGAAGACCACCAGCATGGTGCCGAAGATCTCGATGCCGTGCGGCTTGCCGTCCCGGTAGTTCTCCACCGGGCCCAGGCAATGCCAACCCCGGGCGTACCGGTCGGGCAGGGCGCCGGTGTCGATCTCACGAATTCCCGCACTGTTGGTAGTCACGGTGGGCCTCCCGCTTCTGTGTCTCTAACTAGAACACGTTACAGTTTTTCCCGCTCTCCACGCAATCTATGCAGGTAATTCGCCTCCCCGTGAAGCGCTCATCGGGGGTCAACTAGGGGTATAACCAAACGATGCCGTTGTACTCGTTCGAGGGGCGCGCACCGACGATCGATCCGGACGCGTTCATCGCGCCGACGGCCACGCTGGTGGGTGACGTGCACGTCGAGGCGGGGGCGTCGGTGTGGTTCAACGCGGTCCTGCGGGCCGACTTCGCCCCGATCGTGATCCGCGAGGGCGCCAACGTGCAGGACTGCTGCGTGCTGCACGCCCCGCCCGGCATTCCGGTGGACGTCGGACCCGGCGCCACGGTCGCCCACGCGTGCGTCGTGCACGGTGCGCACATCGGCGCGGAGGCGGTGCTGGCCAACCACTGCACGGTGCTCGACGGCGCGGTCATCGGTGCGCGCACCCTGATCGCGGCGCATTCGCTCGTCGTCGGCGGCACGAAGATTCCCGACGAAGTGCTGGTGACCGGTGCGCCCGCGAAGGTGCGTGGCCCGATCGCGGGCACCGGCGCTCAGATGTGGGTGAACACCAATCCCGGCGCGTACCAGGAGTTGGCCCGCCGCTACTCGACGGGTCTGCAGCCCGTCGAAGAGTGACTACTGCGGTTCCGGCAGTCCGACGCGAAGGGCGACGTTCTGCATCTTGCCGATGTTGATCACGAATTCTTCGGTGGGGGCGTCCCCTTGAGCGCTCTGGAATTCCAGGCGTACCAGCGCCGGCCCCTGCGTGAACAGCACCAGCGTGACCGCCTTGCTGCGATCGACGGACTCGCCGACGGCGATGGTGCCGTCGGTGCCGACCGGGACCGGCCGCGGTGTCGCGTTGACGACCACCTGGTCGAGTTTGGGTATGGCCTCGCGCAGCGTTCTGGTTGCGGTTTCGGCGTCCGGGTAGATCACGACCGTGTTGGAGATCGCACGGGTGTCGTCCTGGTTGACGAACAGGGCGCTCGAACCAGGTAACCCTCCCGGCGCCGGGTTCGTCGACGCAACGGTGAAGGTGTCCTCGGCGTCGCTGAGATCGGACGCCTGCAGCAGGAGGCGGCTGTAATCGAAGGCCGCGTCCGGCTGGTCGGTGCCGGTGGTCGTGGTGGCAGGCGCCGGAGAGGCGGTAGGCGAGGTGGTCGGGCTTGCGGTGCCCGTGTTCGGGACGGGGCCGGTCGTGGCGTCACAGCCGACAGTGGCGGCGCAGATGGCAGCCGCCACCGCCGCGGCGGACATCGACTTCGTGATGGTGAGTCGGCCGCGTTCAATCAACGCATCCGGACGTCGCATTCGTGTCGAGAGCACGACAACGAACGTACTGAATTCGCCGTATGCGCTGGATGCAGGTCTGCGACCGAACCGGTTGGCGGTAGCCTGGCGCCCATGATGATCGGCGAGGTTGCCGAACTGTGGCGCTACCCGGTGAAGTCGCTGGGCGGCGAACGCGTCGACAGTGTCGATATCGGACAACGCGGAGTTCTCGGCGATCGGCTCTGGGCGGTTCGCGATCTGGAGCGCGACGTGACCGCCTCGGCGCGCCGCATCCCCGCGCTGCTGAACGCGACGGCACGGTACGCCGCTCCGCTGCCGCCGGATGCGGGTCCGGGCAAGGTGCCCGATGTGGTGATCACCTTTCCGGACGGAAGTGAACTGTCCAGCAGCGACGACGCGGTGAACGCGAAGCTGTCGGAGTTGGCCGGACGTGACATGCGGCTGACCGCACTGCCGCCGGCCGAGGACACCAGCCTGCACCGATTGAGCAAGCACGAACGAGACAACGCGTCGATCGCCTCGCTGCGCACCGATTTCGGGGTCGGTGACGGTGAAAGGTTGCCTGATGTCTCGATGTTCCGGATCGCCGACCTCGCCATGTTCGCCCGGTTCTCGACGCCGCCGGGGATGTTCGTCGACCTGGCGCCGGTCCACGTGCTGAGCGTCACGAGTCTGTCGACAGTCGGTGCAGAGGTCGACGGGGATCCGCTCGACGTGCGCCGGTTTCGGCCGAATGTGCTTCTCGCATTACGGGATCCGGACGACGGCCTACCCGAAGCGCAGTGGATCGGCGGCCATCTCACCGTCGGCGGTGCGGTGCTCGAGGTGACGATGCCGACCATCCGCTGCGTCGTCCCGAGCCGTGCGCAACCGGGCCTCGAGGTCGACCGCCGCATCACCAAGGCCGTCGCCGAACGGGCGCAGCGATGCCTGGGCAGCTACTGCTGGGTGGATACCGCGGGCGCCGCGCGCGTGGGTGACGCGGTCGAGCTCCGTGCCGCGGCAGCACCCAAACGCGCCCTCACCGACGCGGTCAGGCGAGCGAAGCGGTTCACCTTCAGCCTGGCCACCTCGGCTGCGGACCGCTTCGGCCGCTAGATCTTTCGCGCGCTCGCGGTGGCGCGGTCCAGCTCCCAGTATGCGCGCAGCGCGACGAGCTTGCCCTCGTCGTTGACGCGGTAGGTGAACACGCCCTCGGCGGTCACCTCGTAGCCGGCGGACCGGATCACGATCGAGCCGACGTTGGCTTCCTCGTTACCGCACTGGAACGTCTCGACGAAGTTGAACTGCAGTTCGCTGGGCGCGATCGCGGTGTCGTAGAACTTGGCGATCGCTTCCTTGCCGCGGTGGCCTTTGCCCTCCGGGTCGAAGTGTGACGGTCCGATCGGATCCTCGACGACCGCGTCGTCGGCGAAGTTGTCCAGCCAGGCCTGCTTGTCGTGGGCGATTGCCGCCTCGCGGGATCGCTTGCCCGCCAGGTGAACCGGTGCATCGGGATTGGTGACGCTCACTTCTGCCAACCCGAGTGGATGTAGGTCTCGGCAAAACGCTTCATCGAGTCGAGCTTGGGTTGCAGTGGGGCGTCGAAGCCCAGTCCCTCGAACACCCACGGCATCACGATGTTGTCGGTGACACCGGATTCGGCGAGTTCGCGGTGGCCGTCGACGCCGAACTTGTCGATGCAGACCGCCTGGAACTCGAATGGGTCGTCGGCGCGGCCGTATTCGGCGAGCAGCGCCTTCAGTTTGGCGATCGTCTCGGCCAACTGTTCGCCGGTCATCATCGCGCTGGTCCACCCGTCACCGACACGTGCCGCGCGCCTGAGCGCGACGTCGGTGTGGCCGCCGACGTAGAACGGAACCGGCTCGGTGGGCGCCGGGCTCATCTGCAGCTTGTCGAAGTCGTAGAACTCGCCGTGGAACTCGACCATGCCGCCGGCCAGCACGAGCTTGATCACCTCGATCATCTCGTCGACCCGCTTGCCGCGTTTGGCATAGGGCTGGCCACACCATTCGAACTCCTCCGGTGCCCAGCCGATTCCGACGCCGAAACCGAACCGGTTGTTGGTCAGGTTGGCCACCGAGCCGACCTGACGCGCCAGCAGCAGCGGGTTGCGCGAGCCCAACTTCATCACGTTGGTGTAGAAGCGCAGCGTCGACGTCACCGCACCCATCGCGCCGGCGGCGATCAGCGGGTCCACCCACGGGGTGTTCTCGTCCCACATCCGGGAGCCGTCCGGGGTGTACGGGTAGTCCGCCGACTGCTTCTCCATGTAGAAGATGGAGTCCGGCAACGCGATCGAGGTGAAGCCGACTTCCTCAGCGGTCCTGGCGATGTCGATGAGTTGGTCGATCTGGCACATCGGCACCGCGCAGGTGTACTGCATTGTGGTCATCGGTGCTCGGGCTTGTCGCTGGCGACCACCCACATCGAGTAGTACTGCGAGCCGCCGCCGTACGCGTGGCCGAGCGCCTTGCGCGCGTTGGGCACCTGGTGTTCACCGGCCTTGCCCATCACCTGGATCGCCGCCTCGGCGAACCGGATCATGCCGGACGCCCCAATCGGATTGCTCGACAGCACGCCGCCGGACGGGTTGAGCGGGATGCGACCGCCGATCGCCGTCTCACCGGCCTCGGTCAGCTTCCAGCCCTCACCCTCCGGCGCGAATCCGAGGTTCTCCAGCCACATCGGCTCGAACCACGAGAACGGCACGTAGACCTCGGCGGCGTCAATCTCGTCGATGGGGCTCTTGATCCCGGCCGCCTTCCACAACGCCGCGGCGGCGTCGCGGCCGGCCTGCGGATTGACCTGGTCGCGACCCGCGTAGGCCAGCGGTTCGGTCCGCAGCGCGGTCGCATGGATCCACGCGACCGGATTGCCTTCCTGGACACGGCGATCCGCGATCTCTTCGTTGCCGATCACCAGAGCGCAGGCGCCGTCGGAGGACGGGCATGTCTCGTCGAACCGGATGGGGTCCCACAGCATTTGTGACGCCATCACCTTCTCCAGCGTGATGTCGGGCTGATGCAGGTGCGCCAACGGGTTCTTGGCGCCGTTGAGCCGGTCCTTGACCGCCACCATCGCACCGATGTGGTCGGGCGCCCCGGAACGGCGGATGTAGGCACGCACATGCGGGGCGAAGTAGCCGCCGGCGCCGGCGCCGACCGGCTTGGTGAACGGCACCGGAATGCTCAACGCCCACATGGCGTTCGATTCGGACTGCTTCTCCCATGCCATGGCCAGCACCCGCCGGTACTTACCGGACTGCACCAGGCTGGCGGCCACCACCGCGGTCGATCCGCCGACCGAACCGGCGGTGTGCACGCGGATCAACGGCTTGTTCGTCGCGCCCACGGCATCGGCCATGAACAGTTCGGGCATCATCACGCCCTCGAAGAAGTCGGGCGCCTTGCCGACCACCACCGCGTCGATGTCATCCATCGTCGCGCCCGAGTCGGCCAGCGCCTTGTCGATGGCCTCTCGTACCAGGCCGTTCATCGAGACGTCCTGGCGCTTGGCGACGTACTTCGTCTGCCCGGTACCCAGGACCGCAGCGAGATTCTTCGACATCAGGCGTGTCCTTCCAGAACGGCCACCAGGTTCTGTTGCAGCGCAGGCCCGCTCGTCGCGTGCGCCAGGACCCGCTGCGCCGAGCCGTTGAAGATGTGTTGTGCGGCGAACCCGATGCGCTCGAGGCCCGCCGAGAACATCGGGTTGGCGGACAACGCACCGCCCGAAGGGTTCACCTTCGTCGACGAGGGCAGCCCGATCGCCTCGGTGAGGATCAGTTGCTGGTGGGTGAACGGTGCGTGGATCTCGGCCACGTCGATGGATCCCGTGTCGCCGCCGGTGGCCGCCCGGGCGGACGCCGCCGTCGACGGCGACGTGGTCAGATCGCGGGCGCCCAGTATCGGCGTCTCGATGCGATGTTCGATCCCGGTGATCCACGCCGGGTTCTCACGGAGCTCACGCGCCCGGTCGCCGGCGGCGAGCACGATCGCCGAGGCTCCGTCGGTGATCGGCGCGATGTCGTGGCGGCGCAACGGATCTGCGAAGTACGGCCGCTCGAGGAGTTCGGAGATCGCCTTCGCCTCGTCTGAGGCAGTCGGAGCCTTCTCGCTGTCGGTGCGGCCGGCGGCCGTCATCGAGTCCAGTGCGACCTGAGCCATCTGCTCGGCGGTCCACTTGCCGGCGTCGAGTCCGAAGCGGGCCTGCAGACCCGCCATCGACACCGCGTCCGGCCACAGCGGGGCGACGCTGTAGGGATCGGTCTGCAGCGCCAGCACGCGGCGCAGCACACCCGCGCTGGACTTGCCGAAGCCGTACACCAGCGCGGTGTCCACCTCGCCGGTGAGGATCTTGATGTAGGCCTCGTAGAGCGCCCACGCCGCATCCATCTCGACGTGCGACTCGTTGATCGGCGGCACCGCACCGATCGAGTCGATCGCCGAGATGAACGAGAATGCCCGGCCCGCAAGGTAATCCGAGGACCCCGAGCACCAGAAGCCGATGTCGGTCTGCTTCAGGCCGAGCTCTTCGTAGAGCTGGTGGAAACACGGCATCAGCATCTCGACGCCGTTGGTGGTCCCGTCGGTGCGGCGCACGTGCGGTGCGTGCGCGAACCCGACGACTGCTACATCTCTTGAATCGGTCACGTCCAGCCCTTTACAGGTGGTGCTTGTAGGAGTCGTAGTCGGCGTCGGGCTCACCCGTCGGCCGGAAGTGGTCGATGTTGTCGATGCCCAGACCCCACTCTTCGCGCGGTTTCCAGACCGCTTCGACGCGCATGCCCATGCGGACCTCGCTCGCCTCGATCTCGGTCACCAGATGCAGGAAGGGAATGTCGGCGCCGTCGAGCAGAACGTAGGCAGCCACATAGGGCGGCTTGATGCGTTGTCCTGCAAAGGGGATGTTGATGACGGCGAACGTCGTGACGGTGCCCTTGTCCGGCAACTCGATGAACTCGTCGAGTTCCAGCCCCGTGGCCGGATCGGCCTCCTTGGGCGGGAAGTACACCTTGCCGGGCTTGCCGTCGCGGCCGCTCTTGGTTCGCGCCCCGAGCAGCTTGCCCTCCTCCAGTGCCCGCAGGAAGGTGCTCTCGGGCAGGGACGCGGTGTGCTGGATCTCGATCGACGACGGCGTCACCTGGACGGTGACCGGGTCGCGGTCGTCGGGCTGACCCTCCGGTTCGGCGTCCTCGCCGAGGGCGAAGTAGGCGATGTCGGTGATGGCCCCGACCGGCTCGTCCACCCAGTGCGCGTGCACCCGCGCGCCGGTGCTGATGGAGTCTGCGGAACCCGCGTCGACCGCGTGCAGCATCGGTGTGTCGGCCCCGTCCAGCTTGATCAGCGCCCACGCGAACGGCCGGTCCAGAGGCTGACCCTCGAGGGGGGCCGGCTGCCACGTCCACGACACCACGGTGCCGACGGCGGCCACCGGTACGATTTCCGTCAATCGCTCGTAGGTCACGGGATCGAACTCGGCCGGCGGCACGTGCACCCGCCCATCCGAACCGCGCACTCCGACGATGCGTCGCTCGCGCAGGGCGGTGAAGAACTGGGACAGGAGTGGTCCGACTGAACGGGTGTAGTCGAATGAGAGCTTCAGCGGCGCTGAAAGCGGCGGCTCATGCGGATCGATCTGCACCGGGCTGCTTTGGCTGGTGGTCACGGCATCGAGTAGAACAGGTTCTAACAATGGTTTCAAGACACCGTTATGAGGTCTGCCGATGAAGCTCGGACTGCAGTTGGGGTATTGGGGCGCGCAACCGCCCGAGAATCACGCCGAACTGGTCGCCGCCGCCGAGCAGGCCGGCTTCGACACGGTGTTCACCGCCGAGGCCTGGGGCTCGGACGCCTACACGCCGCTGGCGTGGTGGGGCCGCGAGACCACGCGCATGCGGCTGGGCACGTCGGTGATCCAGCTGTCGGCGCGCACCCCGACCGCGTGCGCGATGGCGGCGCTGACACTCGACCATCTCTCCGGGGGTCGGCACATCCTCGGGCTCGGGGTGTCCGGACCGCAGGTCGTGGAGGGTTGGTACGGCCAGAAGTTCCCCAAGCCGCTGGCCCGCACCCGGGAGTACATCGACATCCTGCGGCAGGTGTGGGCGCGCGAGGCGCCGGTGCGCAGCGACGGCCCGCACTATCCGCTGCCGTTGACCGGCGAGGGCACCACGGGTCTGGGCAAGAACCTCAAACCGATCACCCATCCGCTGCGCGCCGACATCCCGGTGATGCTCGGCGCCGAAGGGCCCAAGAACGTCGCGCTGGCCGCCGAGATCTGCGACGGCTGGTTGCCGATCTTCTACTCGCCGCGCATCGCCGACATGTACAACGAGTGGCTCGACGAGGGCTTCGCCCGCCCGGGCGCGCGCCGCAGCCGCGCCGACTTCGAGATCTGCGCGACGGCTCAGGTGGTCGTCACCGACGACCGCGCCGAGATCATGGAGCTGATGAAGCCGCATCTGGCGCTGTACATGGGCGGCATGGGCGCCGAGGACACCAACTTCCACGCCGACGTCTACCGCCGGATGGGTTATGCGGAAGTCGTCGAGGATGTGACGAAGCTGTTCCGCTCGGACCGCAAAGACGAAGCCGCGAAGATCATTCCCGACGAGTTGGTCGACGACTCGGCGATCGTCGGCGACCTCGGTTATGTGCAGGAACAGATCAAGGCATGGGAGGCCGCAGGCGTCACGATGATGGTCGTCGGGGCGCGTTCGCCCGAGCAGATCAGGGATCTCGCCGCGCTCGTCTGACCCGGGACGGCGAGCCGCCGATCCAGCCTGGGTAGACACTTCCTTGCTAGTTGTCTACTCGGCGTTCTAGATTGACGCGATGACCCAGCACACCATCGCAGGCACGGTGCTCACCATGCCGGTGAAGATCCGCAAGGCGCACCAGCACATGGCGATGTTCTCCGTCGACGCCGAAGCCGCCCAGCGCATGATCGACTACAGCGGTCTGAAGGTCTGCCGGTTCCTGCCGGGCCGCGCGATCGCGGTGCTGATGCTGATGCGCTACGAGGACGGCGACCTCGGCCAGTACTACGAATACGGCACCAACGTGATGGTGAACCCGCCCGGGTCGGATGCGACGGGGCCGCGGGCCCTGCAGTCGGCCGGCGCGTTCATCCACCATCTACCGGTCGACCAGGCGTTCACGCTGGAGGCGGGGACCAAGATCTGGGGTTATCCGAAGGTGATGTCGGAGTTCACGATTCGTGACGGGCACACCTACTCGTTCGACGTCACCATCGACGGCCAGTTCGCGGTCGGCATGGATTTTCGTCCCGGTCTTCGGGTCCCTGCCACGTTCACCGCCAAGCCGCAGGCCCACCCCACCTACTCGTGCCGCGACGGTGTCCTGCGCCGCACCGTCGGCGAGATGAAGCTGAGCGATGTGCGGTACCGGCCGGGCGGGGCCAGGGTCCGGCTCGGCGAACATCCCTATGCGAAGGAGCTTGCGTCGCTAGGCTTTCCCAAACGCGCTTTGTTCTCCGGTTCGGCCGGGAACGTGGAGATGTCGTTCGCGGATGCAGAGGAGCTTGGATCGTGACCGTTACGGCACCGCAGACCAAACCCGATGTCGACCTGACCGACGGCGCCTTCTACGCCGGCGACTCGCGGTCGGTCTACAAGTGGATGCGCGAGAACGAACCGGTGTTCCGCGACCGCAACGGATTGGCCGCGGCCGCAACGTATGCCGCCGTCATCGAGGCGGAGCGCAACCCGGAGCTGTTCTCCAACGCCGGTGGCATCCGACCCGACCAGCCGGGCGTCGAGATGATGATCGAGATGGACGATCCGCAGCATCTGCTGCGGCGCAAGCTCGTCAACTCCGGCTTCACACGTAAGCGGGTCAAAGACCTCGAGGGCTCGATCGAGAACCTGTGCGACACGCTGATCGACAACGTGTGCGAGCGCGGTGAATGCGACTTCGTCTGGGACATCGCGGCGCCGCTGCCGATGGCCGTCATCGGCGACATGCTCGGGGTGCGTCCCGAGGAACGCGAGATGTTCCTCAAGTGGTCCGACGACCTGGTGGGTGCCCTCAGCAGCACCGCGGACCCGGAGGAATTCCAGGTCACCATGGACGCGTTCGCGGCCTACAGCGAGTACATGATGGGCATGATCGCGGTCCGCAAGGATGAGCCGACCGACGATCTGGTCAGCGTGCTGGTGCACGCCGAGGTCGAGGGCAGCAAGCTCGAAGACCATCAGATCGTCACCGAGGTGCTGCTGCTGTTGATCGGCGGCGACGAGACCACCCGGCACACGTTGTCCGGCGGCACCCGGCAGTTGCTGTTGCACCCCGATCAGCATCGGCGCCTCGCGTCCGATCTGTCGTTGCTGCCCAACGCGATCGAGGAGATGCTGCGCTGGACGGCGCCGGTGAAGAACATGGCGCGCACGATCACCGCCGACACCGAATTCCACGGAACGGCCCTCAAAGAGGGCGAGAAGATGATCCTGCTGTTCGAGTCGGCCAACTTCGACGAGAAGGTGTTCGACGACCCGGAGTCTTTCGATATCGAGCGCTATCCGAACAACCACCTGGCGTTCGGCTTCGGCACGCATTTCTGCCTGGGCAACCAACTGGCGCGGCTCGAGCTGTCGATCATGCAGACCAAACTGCTGCAGCGGCTGCCCGATCTGCGGTTGGCCTCCGGAGACGAGTTGCCGTTGCGGCCCGCCAATTTCGTGAGCGGTCTGGAGAAGATGCCGGTGGTGTTCACGCCGACGGCGAAAATGCTCTAGTCCCGTTCGTGAAACGCGCGACGGAAATCCGACCGAAACCGTCGCAGGTTTCACAACCGAGCGAGGGAGCGGGACGACGCCGCGGGCCTACTTCATCTGGAAGTTCGGGGCCCGCTTCTCCTTGAAGGCTCGCGGGCCCTCCTTGGCGTCGTCGCTCAGGAACACCGGGATGCCGTTGGCGGTGTCGGGCTTGAACGCCTCGTTCTCGTGCATGCCCTCGGTCTCGCGGATGGTCTTCAGGATCGCCTGCACGGCCAGCGGTCCGTTGTTGTTGATCACCTCGGCGATCTCCAGCGCCTTGTCCAGCGCGGTCCCGTCGGGCACCACGTAGCCGATCAGCCCGTATTCCTTGGCCTCGGCGGCGGTGATGTGTCGTCCGGTCAACAGAAGATCGCACGCGATGGTGTACGGAATCTGGCGCACCAGGCGCACCGCCGAGCCGCCCATCGGATACAGGCTCCACTTGGCCTCGGAGATACCGAACTTGGCGCTCTCACCCGCGATACGGATGTCGGTGCCCTGCAGGATCTCGGTACCGCCGGCGATCGCCGGGCCCTCGACCGCGGCGATCAGCGGTTTGGTCAGCCGGCGGCCCTTCAGCAGCGCGTCGATGCGCGACGGGTCGTAGCTGCCGTCCTTGAACGAATCGCCCGGCGGTTTGGCCGTCGCCGCCTTGAGGTCCATCCCCGCGCAGAAGTAGCCGCCGGCGCCGGTGAGGACGCAGGTGCGGATCTCGGGATCGTTGTCGACGCGGTCCCAGGCCTCCACCATGATCGAGAGCATCTCGGTCGAAAGCGCATTGCGCGCCTCGGGCCGGTTCAGCGTCAGGATCAGGGTGTGTCCGCGCTGCTCAATGAGGGCGTCGGGGCCCTTCTGGGGATCACTCACGAGGGTTCGCCTTCCAGCGTCGATGCCACAGACTTGTCTGGAAATGTAACACGTTCTAGTTTAGGTCTCGTGGCCCTGAACATCGCTGATCTCGCCGAGCACGCCATCGACGCCGTGCCAGACCGTGTCGCCCTCATCTGCGGCGACGACCAGCTCACGTACGCCCAGTTGGAGGAGCAGGCCAACCGGTTGGCCCACTACCTCATCGATCAGGGCGTCAAGAAGGACGACAAGGTCGGCCTCTACTGCCGCAACCGCAACGAGATCGTCGTCGCGATGCTGGGCATCGTCAAAGCCGGCGCCATCCTGGTCAACGTCAACTTCCGCTACGTCGAGGGCGAGCTGAAGTACCTCTTCGAGAACTCCGACATGGTTGCCCTGGTGCACGAGCGCCGCTACGCCGACCGCGTCGCGAACGTGCTCCCCGAGACCCCGGCCGTGAAGACCGTTCTGGTGGTCGAGGACGGTTCGGATGACGAGTTCGAGCGCTACGGCGGCGTCGAGTTCTACTCCGCACTCGAACAGAGTTCGCCCGAGCGCGATTTCGGGCCGCGCAGCCCCGACGACATCTACCTGCTCTACACCGGCGGCACCACCGGTTTCCCCAAGGGCGTGATGTGGCGCCACGAGGACATCTACCGGGTGCTCTTCGGCGGCACCGATTTCGCCACCGGCGAGTTCGTCAAGGACGAGTACGACCTGGCGAAGGCGGCCGCGGAGAACCCGCCGATGGTCCGCTACCCGATCCCGCCGATGATCCACGGCGCCACCCAGTCGGCGACCTGGATGTCGCTGTTCTCCGGTCAGACCACGGTGCTGGCACCGGAGTTCGATGCCGACGAGGTGTGGCAGACCATCGAGAAGCACGAGGTGAACCTGTTGTTCTTCACCGGCGACGCGATGGGCCGCCCCTTGCTCGATGCGCTGGTAAAGCTGCACGAGTCCGGTCGCGAGCCCGACCTCTCCAACCTGTTCCTGCTGGCGAGCACCGCCGCACTGTTCTCTACCAGCATCAAGGAGAAGTTCCTCGAACTGCTGCCCAACCGGGTGATCACCGACTCGATCGGGTCCTCGGAGACGGGTTTCGGCGGCACCAGCATCGTGGCCAAGGGGCAGTCGCACACCGGCGGCCCGCGGGTGACCATCGATCACCGCACCGTCGTGCTCGACGAGAACGGCAACGAGGTCAAGCCCGGATCGGGTGTGCGCGGGCTGATCGCGAAGAAGGGCAACATCCCGGTCGGCTATTACAAGGACGAGAAAAAGACGGCCGAGACGTTCAAGACATTCAACGGGATTCGCTACGCCATCCCCGGTGACTATGCGGAGGTGGAGGCCGACGGCACGGTCACGATGCTGGGTCGCGGGTCGCAGTCGATCAACAGCGGCGGCGAGAAGATCTACCCCGAAGAGGTCGAGGCCGCGCTCAAGGGGCATCCCGACGTGTTCGACGCGCTCGTGGTCGGGGTGCCCGACGAACGCTACGGTCAGTGCGTGGCGGCCGTCGTGCACCGCCGGCCGGGCACCAACCCGACGCTGGCCGATCTCGACACGTTCGTGCGCCGCGAGATCGCGGGTTACAAAGTGCCGCGCAAGGTTTGGTGGGTCGACGAGATCCACCGGACCCCGGCGGGTAAGCCGGACTACCGGTGGGCCAAGGACACCACCGAGGAGCGGCCTGCCGACGATGTGCATGCCAACCATGTGGGGTCGGCGTCGTGACCGGGATGCGCACTGAACTCTGCGATCGGTTCGGCATCGAGTACCCGATCTTCGTGTTCACGCCGTCGGAGAAGGTCGCCGCCGCGGTCAGCAAGGCCGGTGGGCTGGGTGTGCTGGGCTGCGTGCGGTTCAACTCGGCCGACGATCTCGAAGACGTGCTGTGCTGGATGGACGAGAACACCGACGGCAAGCCCTACGGCGTCGACGTGGTTATGCCCGCCAAGGTGCCGCAGGAGGGCACCGCGGTCGACATCGACAAGCTGATCCCGCAGAGCCATCGCGACTTCGTCGACAAGACGCTCGCCGATCTCGGGGTTCCGCCGCTGCCGGAGGACGGGGCGCGCAACGAGGGTGTGCTCGGCTGGCTGCACAGCGTGGCACGCTCACACGTGGAGGTCGCGCTCAAGCATCCGATCAAGCTGATCGCCAACGCGCTCGGGTCACCACCGAAGGATGTCATCGACCAGGCGCACGCCGCGGGAGTTCCGGTCGCCGCGTTGGCCGGCAGCGCCAAACACGCTCAGCGCCATGTGGACAACGGCGTCGACATCGTGGTCGCGCAGGGCCACGAAGCCGGTGGCCACACCGGTGAGATCGGCTCGATGGTGCTGTGGCCGGAGATCGTCGACGCGCTCGGCGGTAAGGCCCCGGTGTTGGCGGCCGGCGGTATCGGCACCGGCCGGCAGGTCGCGGCCGCGTTGGCGCTCGGCGCGTCGGGTGTGTGGATGGGTTCGGCGTTTCTGACATCGGCCGAGTACGACCTCGGGCACCGCAAGCCCGGAGGCGTCTCGACGATCCAGGAGGGGCTGCTGCGGGCGACGTCGGCCGACACCGTGCGCCGGCGGATCTACACCGGTAAGCCCGCTCGTCTGCTGAAGACGAAATGGACCGACGCGTGGGATGCGCCCGACGCGCCGGAGCCGTTGCCGATGCCGCTGCAGAACATTCTCGTCAGCGAGGCCCATCAGCGGATGAACGATTCGGACAACCCCGACACCGTGGCGATGCCGGTGGGTCAGATCGTGGGGCGGATGAACGAGATCCGCCCGGTCGCCGACATCATCGCCGAGCTGGTGGCCGGTTTCGAGGAGGCCACCCGCCGCCTCGACGGCATCCGCGGCGACTGACTTCCCGGTCGAGCGTGGGCTCGACGCACGTGGATTCGCGGAATGCGTGACACAACGCCACGCTCGGCGCGAAGTATGCGTTATCGCGGGATCGGATACACGCGGTCGGCGCAGTCGGTGCCCTCGGCGGCCAACTGCCGTTTGATCACCTTGAACGTCTCCGTGCGGGGGAGCGCCGTGCTGACCCGCACGTACGACGGCCACTGCTTCGGCCCGAGATCGGGCTGTGCCGAGAGGAATTCGCGGAACGCATCGGCGTCGAAGGTCGCGCCTTCGGTGAGGGTCAGCGCGGCCATCACCTGGTCGCCCACATCCGGCGCGGGTATCCCGTAGACCGCCACCTCCACGACCTCGGGGTGCCGCAGCAGCACCCGCTCGATCGGTGCCGCGCCGAGGTTCTCGCCGTCCACCCGCATCCAGTCGCCGAGCCTGCCCGCGAAGTACGCGTAACCGTTCTCGTCGCGGTACGCCAAGTCGCCACTGTGGTACACGCCGCCGCGCATGCGCTCGGCGTCGGCCTCCGGATCGTTGTAGTAACCCTCGAAACGCCCTGCGTCCGAGACATTCACCAGCTCACCGGTCACACCCGGTGGACACGGTTCGCCGGTGTCGACGTCCACGATCTCGGTGCCGGGTGGCAGCGGACCCAGCGAGCCCGGGGGAGTGTCCGGTGTGCGGGCGATCGCGATCCCGCCCTCGGTCGAACCGAACCCATCCATCACCACCGTGCCGAACCGCTTCGCGAACCGCTCGACGTCGGCAGGCGCACCCTCGTTGCCGTACACCGCCCGCAACGGATTGTCCGCGTCGTCCGGAAGCTCCGGTGTGGCAAGGACATACGACAGCGGCTTACCCACGTAGTTCGCATAGGTCGCGCCGAAGCGACGGACGTCGGGGAGGAACTGCGAGGCGGAGAACTTGCGACGCAACGCCAGCGAGCTCTGCGAGGCCAGCGTCACCGCCCACCCGACCAGCACCGCGTTCGAGTGGAACAGGGGCATCGATACGTAGCAGACGTCGTCGGGTCCCAGGCTGAAGCGCTGTGTCATCGTCACACCCGCCACCGCCACCTTGCCGTGGCTGCATTTGACGGCCTTCGGGTCGCCGCTGGTGCCCGACGTGTAGATCAGCATGAACAGGTCCGTGGGATCGGCCTGTCGCACCACGACCGGCGCACCGGCGAAGGCCGCCACCTCGGCTGCCCATTCCGGTGAGTCGACATCGATGTGGTCGATACCGTCGATCACGTCTCGTGATCCCGAATCGGCAAGCACCAGTTGGCAATCGGCATGGGTGATGTCGCGCTGCAGCGCCGCCCCGCGCCGGACGGGGTTGAGGCCGACCGGCACGATGCCGGTCAGTCCCGCCGCGGCCAGGACCGCCGAAAAGAACGGCGTGTTCTGCAGCAGCACCCCGACGTGAGGGGGCCGGTCGGGATCGAGGCGCGCCCGTAACGCGGCGGCGACGGCCGCGGCGTCCCGCAGGTGATCACGCCAGGTGGTGAACGTCTCCTCGAAGAGCACGCCGCGGTCGTCGACGTCGATCAGCGGCGCCAACAGGTCGGCGACCGTGGGCAGCTTGTTCACATCACGCGGGCGTATCGGCCAACTCCCGGCCGATGCGCAGCAGTTGCCCCGTGGCGCCGCCGACCGCGAACTCGGTCTGCTTGGCCGCCAGGAAATACCGGTGCACGGGGTGGTCGATGTCGATCCCGACCCCGCCGTGCACGTGCACGGTGGTGTGGGCGACGCGGTGACCGGCGTCGGCGGCCCAGAACGCGGCGGTGCCCACATCGAGATCGGCCGGAAGATCCTCGGAGAGCCGCCACGCGGCCTGGGTCAGGGTCAACCGGAGCGCCTTGACGTCGATGTAGCCGTCGGCCAGTCGCGAGGACACCGCCTGGAAGCTGCCGATCGGCCGGTCGAACTGCTCGCGTTCGCGGGCATATTCCGCGGTGAGCTCGAGTGCGCGCTCGAGCACACCGAGCTGAAAAGCACTGCGGCCCAACATCGTCTGGGTGGTCAGCCACGCGGCGACATCAGCGTCGCCGACCGCGCGGCCGGCATCGACCTGGGTGCCCTGCAGTTCGAGGTGTCCGATGCTGCCGTGACCGGTGGTGCTCAACGACTCGACCGTCACGCCGGGGTCCGCCGCGGCGACCAGGAAAACCTTGACGCCCGAATCCGTTTCGGCCGGGATCAGGAATGCGTCGGCCACGGGACCGTAGGGAACCTGCGTGCGCGACCCGGTGAGCCGGTAGCCACCGTCGCTCGACTGAGCCTGCACCGGACCCTGACCCATCTCGCCGTCGAGCGCGACGGTGAGCACCTTGTCGCCCTTGATCGCGGGCACCGCCCACTCCTGCTGCAGCGCGTCCGGGCCGAACTTGGCCAGCGTGCCGGCGCCCAGCACGACCGACTCGAGGTAGGGCACCGCGGCCAACTGCCTGCCGAGTGCGACCAGGATGGCCACCTGTTCGAGCACGCCGAATCCTCCGCCGCCCACCGACTCCGGTGCGGCGGCCGACAGCACGTCGGCCTCGATCAGCTTGCCCCACAGCGTTTTGTCGAACCTCTGGTCCTGCCCGTCGAGTTCACGCTGGCGCTCCGGCGTCACGACGGAGTCGACGATCGTGCGGACCAATCCGCCGAGATCCTCCGACGCTTCGGTTGTCTTGAAATCCATGGCGGGTCCTATCGGTTCACTCGGGGCAGGCCGAGCGCGACCATGCCGATGATGTCGCGCTGAATCTCGTTGGTGCCGCCGCCGAAAGTCAGGATCAGGCAGCTGCGGTGCATCCGTTCGATCCGCCCGCGCAACAGGGCCCCCGGCGTGCCGGGGCGCAGGGTGGCCGCGGTGCCCAGCACCTCCATCAGCAGGCGGTAGGCCTCGGTGGCCAGTTCGGTGCCGTACACCTTGGCCGCGGACGCGTCCGCGGGTGAGGGGGCGGCGTCGTCGGCGGACGCCAGTTCCCAGTTGATCAGCTTGAGCACCTCGGCCTTGGCGTGCACCCGGGCCAGGTTGAGCTGCACCCACTCGGAGTCGATCAACCGGTTGCCGTGCACGTCCTTGGTGTTCTGGGCCCACTCACGAACTCCGCCCAGCGCCACGAAGATCGGCTGAGCCGACACCAGTGCGACGCGCTCGTGGTTGAGCTGGTTGGTCACCAGCTTCCAGCCGGCGTTCTCCTCACCGACCAGGTTGGTCACCGGCACCCGCACGTCCTGGTAGTAGGTGGCGCTGGTGTCGACGCCCGCCATGGTGTGCACCGGCGTCCAGGAGAACCCCTCGGCGGTGGTGGGAACGATCAGCATCGAGATGCCGCGGTGCTTTTTGGCCTCGGGATTGGTGCGCGCGGCCAGCCACACGTAGTCGGCGTAGGCGATCAGGCTGGTCCACATCTTCTGGCCGTTGATCACGTAGTCGTCGCCGTCGCGAACGGCGGTGGTGCGCAGCGACGCCAGATCGGTGCCCGCGCCGGGCTCAGAGTAGCCGATCGAGAAGTGCAGTTCGCCGGCGGCGATCTTGGGCAGGAAGAACTTCTTCTGCTCGTCGCTGCCGAAGTGCATGATCGTCGGCGCGACGCTGTTGATCGTCAGGAACGGCACCGGCACGTTCGCTATCGCGGCCTCGTCGTTGAAGATCAACCCGTCGATGGGAGGGCGCTCCTGGCCGCCGAACTCCTTGGGCCACGACAGGGTGAGCCAGCCGTCCTTGCCCATCTGCGCGACGGTCTCGCGGTAGACGTTGCCGCGTCCCATCTCGCCGTCGTTGGACGCCAGCGCCTCGGCGCGCTCGGGGGTCATCAGCTTGGTGAAGTAGGAGCGCAGCTCGCGGCGCAGCTCTTCCTGCTCTGGGGTGTAGCCGATCCGCATCGCCTTGTCCTAACTTCTCTAGAGGCACGAAGTGGCATACCGGGAGCCAGCCCCGATTCCCTCCCGGTTGTAACACGTTCTAGTCTTGGGGTCCAGGCCGGTGCCACACTGGGCTCGGAGCAGCTTTGACCGCGAGGAGGTTGTGATGAGGGTGGAAGTGGACCGGGACCGGTGCGAGGGCAACGCCGTGTGCGTGGGAATCGCGCCCGACCTGTTCGATCTCGACGATGAGGATTACGCGGTGGTCAAGCTCGATCCGGTGCCCTCCGACCAGGAGGATCTGGCCGAGCAGTCCATCGCGGAGTGCCCGCGAGCGGCGCTGCTTCGGCGAGACTAGAGGTATTCATAAATTGACGACGCCCGTGGGCATCCGAGGAGTGGCATGAGTACAGACCCCAACGACCTGTCCGGGCGCGTGGCGGTGGTAACCGGCGCGGCGGCAGGGCTGGGACGCGCGGAGGCCATCGGCCTGGCCCGGGCCGGGGCGACCATCGTCGTGAACGACATCGCCGCCGCGCTCGACAAGTCCGACGTGCTCGATGAGATCTCCGCAGCGGGCACCAAGGGCGTCGCGGTGGCGGGCGACATCAGCGAGCGCTCGACCGCCGACGAACTGGTCGAAACGGCCGACGGACTCGGGGGGCTCGGCATCGTCGTCAACAACGCCGGCATCACCCGCGACCGCATGCTGTTCAACATGTCCGACGAGGACTGGGATGCGGTGATCGCCGTGCACCTTCGCGGGCACTTCCTGCTGACCCGCAACGCCGCCACGTACTGGCGCGCGAAAGCGAAGGACAACAACGGCCAGGTCTACGGCCGGGTCATCAACACCTCGTCGGAAGCCGGGCTGGTGGGGCCGGTCGGGCAGGCCAACTACGGCGCCGCCAAGGCCGGCATCACCGCGTTGACGCTGTCGATGGCCCGGGCCCTGGAACGCTACGGTGTGCGGGCCAACGCCATCGCGCCCCGTGCCCGCACCGCGATGACCGCGGACGTGTTCGGCGAAGCACCGGAGTTGAGCGAAGGCCAGATCGACCCGTTGTCACCCGACCACGTCGTGAACCTCGTGCGCTTCCTGGCGTCCCCGGCGGCCGAAGGGGTCAACGGTCAGCTCTTCATCGTCTACGGTCGAACGGTGACACTGGTGGCAGCGCCGACGGTCGAGGCGCAATTCAGCGCCGAAGCCGACGCCTGGGACCCCGGCAAGCTGTCCGACACCCTTCAGGAATACTTTGCTGGCCGCGATCCGCAGAAGAGTTTCTCGGCCACCGCGCTGATGAATTAGCAAGACCGACGGTCTCGTTCGTCACCGCCCGGATCGACTAGAACACGTTCTAGAATGACCTGGGTCACACCTGCCTTGACCAGCGCAGAAATCACAATTGTGACGTCATTTTCGGAGCTTTGACACCCCGAACGTGTTCTAGTTAGTATGATCCGGCTCACCGAGAGCAACGTTTGACCAAGGGGTGGGAAGTCCGCCGTGACAACATATTTCACCTCTTCGCCACGACCACGACGCGCCGAACATCCCGACCCCCGAGAACGGAGCAGAGGTTGATCGAACAGCTCGCGGCCCCGGCTCGGGCCGTGGGCGGGTTCGTGGAGATGTCGTTTGACACGTTCGCCAAGACGTTCCGGCGGCCGTTTCAGTTTCGGGAGTTCCTCGACCAGACGTGGATGATCGCGCGCGTCTCGCTGGTGCCGACCCTGCTGGTCGCCATTCCGTTCACCGTGCTGGTCGCGTTCACGCTCAACATCCTTCTTCGCGAGATCGGCGCCGCGGACCTGTCGGGCGCCGGTACCGCCTTCGGCACCATCACCCAGCTCGGCCCGGTGGTGACCGTGCTGGTGGTGGCGGGCGCCGGTGCGACCGCGATCTGCGCAGACCTGGGCGCGCGCACCATCCGCGAGGAGATCGACGCCATGCGCGTGCTGGGCATCGACCCGATCCAGCGGCTGGTGGTGCCGCGCGTGCTGGCCTCGACGTTCGTCGCGCTGCTGCTCAACGGGCTGGTCTGCCTGATCGGCCTGTCCGGCGGTTACGTGTTCTCGGTCTTCCTGCAGGGCGTCAACCCCGGCGCATTCATCAACGGGTTGACGGTGCTGACGGGCCTCGGTGAGCTCGTCATGGCCGAGATCAAGGCTCTGCTGTTCGGGGTGGTGGCCGGTCTGGTCGGCTGCTATCGCGGCTTGACCGTCAAGGGTGGCCCCAAGGGCGTGGGCACCGCGGTCAACGAGACCGTCGTCTACGCGTTCATCTGCCTGTTCGTGATCAACGTGGTGATGACCGCGATCGGCGTGAGGGTGCTCGAGCGATGAACGCTTGCGTGAAGAGCAGAGGGGCGCGATGAGCTACGACGTCACCGTGCGCTTCCGCCGCTTCTTCAGCGGTGTGCCCAAGATCGTCGACAGCATCGGCGAGCAGGCGCTGTTCTACGGCGAGACGATGCGCTACCTGCCCAACGCGGTCCGGCGCTACCGCAAGGAGACGATCCGCAACATCGCCGAGATGACGATGGGCACCGGTGCGCTGGTGATGATCGGCGGCACCGTCGGCGTCGCGGCGTTCCTGACGTTGGCATCCGGCGGCGTCATCGCCGTCCAGGGCTACTCGTCACTGGGCAATATCGGCATCGAAGCGCTGACCGGGTTCCTCTCGGCCTTCCTCAACGTCCGCATCGTCGCCCCGGTCATCGCCGGCATCGCGTTGGCCGCGACGATCGGCGCGGGCACGACCGCGCAACTGGGAGCCATGCGGGTGTCCGAGGAGATCGACGCGGTCGAGTCGATGGCCGTGCACTCGGTGTCCTACCTGGTGTCCACCCGCCTGATGGCCGGCATGGTCGCGATCATCCCGCTGTACTCCCTGTCGGTGCTCGCCGCCTTCTTCGCCGCGCGGTTCACCACGGTGTTCATCAACAAACAGTCGTCGGGCCTCTACGACCACTACTTCAACACCTTCCTGGTGCCCACCGACCTGCTGTGGTCCTTCCTTCAGGCGATCGTGATGGCCATCGCGGTCATGCTGGTGCACACCTACTACGGCTACAACGCATCGGGCGGTCCGGTCGGGGTCGGCATCGCGGTCGGCCAGGCTGTGCGGACCTCGCTGATCGTCGTCGTCACCATCACCCTGTTCATCTCACTCGCCGTGTACGGCGCGTCCGGCAACTTCAACCTCTCCGGGTAGGCGGGGCCATGTCAGACACCGAGGCCAAGCGCAGTCACGTGAGGATCGCCGCGGCGATCCTCGCCGCGATCCTGCTCGCGGCGACGGTGTTCACCTACCTGGCCTACACCGCGGCTTTCACGCCGGTGGACACCGTGAGCGTCACCGCTCCCCGAGCCGGTCTGGTGATGGAGCGCGACGCCAAGGTCAAATACCGGGGTGTGCAGATCGGCAAGGTCGAGTCGATCGAGTACGCCGGCAACGAAGCCAAGCTGACGTTGGCCATCAACCGCAACGAGATGCGCTACATCCCCTCGAACGCCAATGTGCGGATCGGCAGCACAACGGTTTTCGGTGCCAAATCCGTCGAGTTCCTGCCGCCGGCCGAGCCGTCGGGCCAGCGGCTGAAGGCCGGCGCGACAGTGGCCGCCAAGGATGTGCAGCTCGAGGTCAACACGCTGTTCCAGACATTGAGCGACGTGCTCAACAAGATCGACCCGATCAACCTGAACGCCACGCTGAGCGCGGTGGCCGAAGGTCTGCGGGGTAACGGCGACGATCTCGGTGCACTACTTGCCGGACTGAACTACTACCTGCAGCAGCTCAATCCGAAACTGCCCACGCTGCAGGAGGACCTGCGCAAGACCGCCGTGGTGGCCAACATCTACGGCGACGCCGGCCCGGATCTGGCCCGCATCATCGACAACGCACCGGCGATCAGCGACACGATCGTCGACGAGAAGGACAACCTCAACGCGGCGCTGTTGGCCGCCACCGGGCTGGCCAACAACGGCACCGCCACCTTCGAACCCGCCGAGGACGACTACATTGCGGCGATCCAACGGCTCCGCGCACCGCTGAAGGTGGCCGGCGACTATTCACCGGTGTTCGGCTGCATGCTGGAGGGCACGGCGTTGGCAGTCGACCGCTTCGCGCCCGTGATCGGTGGTATCCGGCCCGGCCTGTTCGTGGCGTCGAACTTCCTTCCCGGCTCGCCCGGCTACACCTACCCCGAAAGCCTGCCCATCGTGAACGCCACCGGCGGGCCGAATTGTCGTGGCCTGCCCAATGTTCCGAGCAAGCAGTTCGGCGGATCCTGGTATCGCTCGCCGTTCCTGGTCACCGACAACGCCAATGTCCCGTACCAGCCGAACACCGAGTTGCAGTTCGACGCGCCGTCGACGCTGCAGTGGCTGTTCAACGGGGCGTTCGCAGAACGGGACGACTTCTAATGCGCGGCGACAAGACGTTGCTCTACGTCAGCATCTTCACCGTGGTCATGCTTCTGGTGGCCGCCGGTCTGGTGGTCGTCTTCGGCGAGTTCCGGTTCACCGCGGAGAAGGGCTATCACGCGACTTTCACCGACGCCTCCCGGTTGAAGGCGGGCCAGGACGTGCGGATCGCCGGTGTCCCGGTCGGCACCGTCGGCGACGTCAAGCTCAACCCCGACAACACGGTCGACGTCTCCTTCGATGTCGACAAGCGCTATCAGCTCTACACCTCGACGCGTGCGGTGGTCCGCTACGAGAACCTGGTGGGCGACCGGTATCTGGAGATCACCTCGGGACCGGGAGAGCTGCGAAAGTTACCGGCCGGCAGCACGATTCCCAAGGAGAACACCCAGCCCGCACTCGATCTGGACGCGCTGCTCGGCGGCCTGCGGCCGGTGCTCAAGGGTCTCGACGGTCAGAAGGTCAACGAGGTCAGCAACGCGGTGATCGAGCTGCTGCAGGGCGAGGGCGGCGCGCTGTCGAACCTGTTGTCCACCACCAGCGCATTCGCTCAGAACCTCGCCGCCAGGGACCAACTCATCGGTAACGTCATCAACCACCTGAACACCGTGCTCGGAACCGTCGACGAGAAGGGTGCGCAGTTCGACGCCAGCGTCGACCAACTGCAGCAACTCATCACGGGTCTGGCCGAGGGCCGCGATCCGATCGCCGGCGCCATCGAGCCGCTCGCGTCGGCGGAGAACGACCTGACCGACATGCTGGCGAAGTCACGCAGACCGATACAGGGCGTCCTCGAGAACGCCCGTCCCTTCGCGCAGCGGATGGATGAGCGTAAGGCCGACGTGAACAAGGTGATCGAGCCGCTCGCGGAGAACTATCTGCGGCTCAACGCCCTTGGCGCCTACGGTTCGTTCTTCAACATCTTCTACTGTTCGACGCGTTTGAAGATCAACGGGCCGGCGGGCAGCGACATCCTGATCCCGCTGGGTGGTCCGCCCGATCCGTCGAAGGGCAGGTGTGCGCCGAATGTCGAGTAGACCCGATGATTCGAACCCGTTGCGCACGGGCATCTTCGGCATCTTCCTGGTGGCATGCCTGGTGCTGGTGTCGTTCGGCTACAGCAGCTTGCCGTTCTTTCCGCAGGGTAAGCCTTACGAGGCGTATTTCAGCGACGCGGGCGGGATCATTCCGGGCAATGACGTCAACGTGTCGGGCATCAAGGTCGGCAAGGTCACCGGTGTCGAACTGGCCGGGGATGCGGCCAAGGTCCTGTTCACGGTCGACCGCGACATCAGGGTGGGCGACCAGTCGATGGTCGCGATCAAGACGGACACGGTGCTCGGTGAGAAGTCGTTGGCGGTGACGCCGCAGGGAAGTGGTGAGTCGACGGTTATCCCGTTGGGGCGCACCACGACTCCGTACACGTTGGCGACGGCGCTGCAGGACCTCGGGCAGACGGCGGGCGAGCTGGACAAGCCGCGGTTCGAGCAGGCGCTGCAGACCATCACCGACTCGCTGCGCGATGCGACCCCGCATCTGCGCGGTGCGCTGGACGGGGTGGCGAACCTGTCGCGCAGCCTGAACAACCGCGACGAGGCGCTCGGGCAGCTGCTCGGCCACGCCAAGCGGGTTTCCGACACCCTGGCGCAGCGCGCCGGTCAGGTGAATCAGCTGATCGTCGACGGCAACCAACTGTTTGCCGCGCTCGACGAGCGGCGTCAGGCGCTGAGCAACCTGATCGCGGGCATCGACGATGTGTCACAACAGCTTTCCGGTTTCGTCGCCGACAACCGTCGTGAGTTCAGGCCCGCGTTGGAGAAGCTCAACCTGGTGCTGGACAACCTTCTCGAGCGGCGCGAACACATCAGCGAGGCGCTCAAGCGGTTGCCGCCGTATGCCACCGCCCTCGGCGAGGTGGTCGGATCGGGCCCCGGATTCCAGATCAACCTGTACGGCCTGCCGCCGGCGCCGATCGCCGAGGTGCTCCTCGACTTCTACTTCCAGCCGGGCAAGTTGCCCGACAGCCTCGCCGACATGCTGCGCGGTTACATCTCCGAACGCCTGATCATTAGGCCGAAGTCACCATGACCCAAGCGACTTCGACCCTGACCCGCAACCGCTGGCTGCGGCCGACGCTGGCCGCCCTGCTGGTGATCGCGCTCGCCGTCGGGGTGTACCTGGTGTGGCCGACCCGGGTCGGCAACAAGGTGACGGCGTACTTCACCTCGGCGGTCGGGCTCTATCCCGGCGACGAGGTCCGCATCGTGGGAGTTCCCGTCGGCAGGGTCGACTCGATCGAACCGCGGGTGGGCGACGTGAAGGTCACGATGACGCTGGATCACGGGATCCAGGTGCCCGCCGACGCCAAGGCGCTCGTGATCGCACCGAACCTGGTGTCGGCCAGGTTCGTTCAGCTCACACCGGCCTACACCGGCGGCACGGCGATGGCCGACGGTGCGGAGATCGGGCTCGATCGCACCGCGGTGCCGGTCGAGTGGGACGAGGTCAAAGAGCAGCTCACCGCGCTGAGCGCGCAACTCGGGCCGAAGCCCGGTTCGATGCAGGGCCCGCTGTCCACCGTCGTCAACCAGGCCGCCGACACCTTCGACGGCAACGGTGACACGTTCCGCGAAGCGTTGCGGGAGCTCTCGCAGACCGCCGGCCGGCTCGGCGACTCGCGCACCGACCTGTTCGGCACCATCCGCAACCTGCAGGTGCTGGTGAATGCGCTGTCGAACAGCAACGAACAGATCGTCCAGTTCTCCAACCACGTCGCGTCGGTCTCGCAGGTGCTCGCGGACAGTTCGGCGGGCCTGGACAACACGCTCGCCACGTTGAACCAGGCGCTGAGCGATGTGAGGGGCTTCCTCAACGAGAGCAACAGCGCGCTGATCGAGCAGGTCACCAAGCTGACCGACTTCACCAGCATCCTGACCGAGCGCAGCGAGGACATCGAGCAGATCCTGCACATCACGCCCAACGGCCTGTCGAACTTCTACAACATCTACAACCCGGCCCAGGGCACGGTCGGCGGCCTGCTGACGCTGCCCAACTTCGCCAACCCGGTGCAGTTCATCTGCGGCGGTGCATTCGAAGCGGCTCCCACACCTGACAACTTCAAACGCACCGAGATCTGCCGCCAGCGCATGGGCCCCGTCTTCAAGCGCATCGCGATGAACTTCCCGCCGCTGCTGTTCCACCCGATCAACAGCATCACCGCCTACAAGGGCCAGATCATCTACGACACCCCCGCGACGGAGGCGAAGTCGGAGACCCCGGTTCCGTATCTGCAGTGGCATCCCGCCCCCGGCGTCACTCCGCCGCAGGTGTCGGCGGACATGGACCTCAGTTCGCTGATGGCTCCCCCCGCGCCGGACACGGCCCCCGGTGCCGCGCATGCCGGCGGCCCGCTCGCCCAGGCGCCTGCCGCCGAGTCGGATGCTCCGGTCGGGAACCCGTCCGAGGCCGCCGAACCCGGCGATCCGGTCGCTCCCGTACCGATGCCTGCCCCGCTACCGGGTGGAGGTGCACCGTGATCCGCAAGATAGTGGCGATCCCGTCGCTGGCCGTGCTGCTGGCGGGCTGCTCGTTCGGCGGGCTCAACTCGTTGAACATGCCGGGCACCGCCGGGCACGGCGCCGGTTCCTACGAGATCACCGTGGAACTGCCCGACGTGGCGACGCTGCCGCAGAACTCGCCGGTGATGGTCGACGACGTCACCGTCGGAAGCGTCTCGGGTATCGAGGCGGTGCAACGCTCCGACGGCACGTTCTACGCCGCGGTCCAGTTGTCGCTGGACGGGAACGTCAACCTGCCCGAGAACGCGACCGCGAAGGTGGCGCAGACCTCACTGCTCGGTTCGCAACACATCGAACTGTCCTCGCCCACCGACGCTCCCGGCGTCGGCCAGCTCAAGAACGGTTCCCACATCCCGCTCGACCGGACGGGTCGCTATCCGACCACCGAGGAAGTCCTGTCCACTCTGGGTGTCGTGGTCAACAAGGGCAATCTCGGTGCGCTGCAAGACATCACCGATGAGACGTACAACGCGATCGCGGGGCGTCAGGGCTCGTTCGCCGACCTGATACCGCGGCTGGCCGAACTGACCAGTTCGCTGGACCGGCAGACGAACGACATCATCGCGGCGATGGAAGGCATAGACCGGTTCGCCGGGATACTCGCGCGCAGCAAGGACAGCCTGGGGCTGACGCTCGACCGGCTACCGGCGGCGCTGAAGGTGCTCAACGACAACCGCGCCAACATCGTCGATGCGTTCACGGCGCTGCGCAGCTTCGCCACCGTCGCGGCCCGTGTCCTCGAGCAGACCAAGGACGACTTCGCCGCCGACTTCAAGGATCTCTACCCGGTGGTCAAGGCGTTCAACGACAACGCCGACTTCTTCATCAAGGATCTCGAGCTGTTGCCGACCTTCCCGTTCCACTACAAGTACCTGCGCAACGCGGTCCGCGGTGACTACCTGAACGTGTACACCACATTCGACCTGACGCTGCGGCGCACCGGCGAGTCGGTCTTCACCACGTCGTGGGGGCTCGACCCGAACATGAAGCGGATGCATGAGCTGATCACCCCGCCGGACTTCATGACGGGCTCGCTGGCCAACCTGTCCGGCCAGGCCGCAGACCCGTTCGAGATTCCGCCGGGCACGGCCACACAGCACGGGGAGGGGCCCTAGATGCTGTCACGCCTGACTCGTATCCAGCTGTCGATCTTCGCGATCGTCACCGTGCTGACGGTGGGCGCGATCTCGATCTTCTATCTGCAGCTGCCGGCCGCGGTTGGCATCGGCACCTACCGGGCGACCGCCGATTTCGTCGCCGCCGGCGGGCTGTACGAGAACGCGAACGTCACCTACCGCGGGGTGACGATCGGCCGGGTCGAATCGGTCGGTCTCTCCGATGACGGCGTCGTCGCCAAGATGCGACTCAACAGCGGCACACCCGTACCGGAGAACGTGACCGCGACGGTCAAAAGCGTGTCCGCGGTCGGCGAACAGTACATCGACCTGGTTCCTCCGCCGGACGCGTCGAGCGCCACGCTGCGCGACGGATCGAACATCGGGGTCGACCGCACCGCGATCGGGCAGGACATCGCGGGCCTGCTGGATGAGGCCGAGAAGCTCGTCACCAGTATCGGGGACAGCCGCATCCAGGAACTCCTGCGCGAAACGTTCAAGGCCTTCAACGGGTCCGGACCCGAACTGGCGCGGATGATCCAGTCGGCGCGGATGCTCGTCGACGAGGCCAACGCCAACTACGGGCAGGTCAACCAGCTCATCGACCAGGTGGGTCCGTTCCTCGACGCGCAGATCCGCAGCGGCGACGACATCCGCTCGCTGGCCGACGGGCTGGCCCGCTTCACCACCGAGCTGGCCAATGCCGACCCGCAGTTCCGTTCGACGCTGCAGACCGTGCCAGGAGCGGCGGCCGAGGCCAACGAACTGTTCAGCGGGATCCGGCCGTCGTTCCCGGTTCTGGCCGCCAACCTCGCGAACTTCGGGCGCATCGGCGTCATCTACCGCAAGTCGCTCGAGCACGCGCTCGTGGTGTTCCCGGCGTTGATGGCGGCGCTGCTGACGGTCGGTGGCGGCCTGCCCGCCGATGAGGGCGGCAAGCTCGACTTCAAGATCGATCTGCAGGACCCGCCGCCGTGCCTGACCGGGTTCGTGCCGGCGAGCGAGATGCGCAGCCCGGCCGACGAGACCCTGCGCGAACTACCCAAGGACCTGTACTGCAAGGTTCCGCACAACGATCCGTCGGTGGTTCGCGGCGCGCGCAACTACCCCTGCCAGGAATTCCCGGGCAAGCGTGCGCCGACGATCCAGCTGTGCCGCGACCCGCGCGGATACGTCCCCATCGGCAACAACCCGTGGCGTGGTCCGCCGGTGCCGCTGGGAACACCGATGGACGTGATGGAGGACGACACCCCCGAGGACGGCCGCAACATCCTGCCGCCCAACAAGTTCCCCTACATCCCGCCGCAGGTGGGTGGTCCGCCGCTGCCTGCCGAAGCGCCCCCGATGGCATCGGCACCGGCCGGCCCGCACTTCACCACATACGACCAGAACGGGCAGTTCGTCGACCCCGAGGGCGGAACTGGCGTGATCGCGGCCGCGACTGACAAACTGGCGCCTGCAGAAAACTGGGTCGACCTGATGTTGGCCCCAAGGCAGGCGTGAATGACGGAGGTTCGGCTTCGGTGAGCACGAGCGGTGGGCCCACGCGCGCGGCGCAGGGGACGACCAGCCAGACAGCACCGACGGAGACCAAGCCGCGGCCTGCGCGGCGTCGGCGGGCATCGCGGGCCGCCGGCCCGGCGCGGGGTGAGACGACGGCGACGGCCGTGCGGGTCGAGGCGCCCAAACCGGTCACGGTCCGGCTGGCCAAGCCGGCGGCGCCGCCGCCGCGCAGGCAACCCAACCGCAAGCTGGTCGCGACGGTTTTCCTGGCCGCCGCCGCCCTCGCCACGGCAGTTCTGGTGGGGCTCGGCGCGCTGATGGTCGTCGAGCAACGCGATACCGAGGCGTCGCTGGCGCGCGAGCAGGCTTTCGTCGACACGGCCTCGCAGCTGGTGGTGAACATGTTCAGCTACGAACAGGACACCATCGACTCCAGCGTCGACCGGTTTGTGAACAGCACCAGCGGACCGCTTCGCGCGATGATGACCGAGGGCAACAACACCGAGAACCTCAAGATGCTGTTCCGCGACACCAACGCCAGCGCCGAAGCCGTGATCAACGGCGCAGCGCTGGAGAAGATCGACGAGGTCGCCAACAACGCCGCGGTGCTGGTGTCCGCGCGGGTCACCGTCACCGACCTGGACGGCAACAACCAGCCGTCGCAACCGTATCGACTGCGCGTCATCGTGCACGAGGACGACAACGGGCACATGACGGCCTACGACCTCAAGTACCCCGACGGTGGGAACTGATGCGCGCATCAAGTAGCACCAAGACGCCGTGGACCGCGCGCATCGTCGGCGCGCTGTCGGTTCTATTGGCGGTCGCGTTCGTGGCGTCGGCCGGTGTCGGTGGCTGGCTCTATTGGAACCGCGTGGAGCAGCGCGGCGAGCTGGCCGCGCGCAGCGAGTTGGCGCCGTTGGCCGAGCGGCAGATCCCGAAGGTGTTCGGCTACGACTATCAGACCGTCGAGCGCACGCTCAACGAGGTCTACCCGATGCTCACCCCGGATTACCGCCAGGAGTTCCGCGACCGCGCCGACAAGGACATCATCCCGCAGGCGCGCGAACGCCAGTTGGTCAGCCAAGCCCATGTCGTCGGGGTCGGCGTGCTGGACGCGCATCGTGAATCGGCTTCGGTGATGGTGTATTTGAACCGAACCGTCACCGACAAATCGAAGGAACCCATCTACGACGGCAGCCGCTTACGAGTCGACTATCAGAAGGTCGACGGCAAGTGGCTGATCCAGTACATCACTCCGATTTAGACTCCGTCGAAGCCAGCGCATCCAAGAACGCGCGAGCCCAGCGGTCGACGTCGTGTGCGAGCACCTGTCTGCGCAGCGCCCGCATGCGGCGCCTGCCCTCCTCCGGCGCTTGGTTCAGCGCGGCCTCGATGGCGTCCTTCACGCCCTCGAGGTGATGCGGATTGGCGAGGTAGGCCTGTCGCAATTCCGCTGCGGCGCCGGTGAACTCGCTCAGGACCAACGCACCGCCCAGATCACTGCGGCAGGCCACGTACTCCTTGGCGACGAGGTTCATGCCGTCGCGCAGCGGGGTCACCAGCATGACGTCGGCCGCAACGAAGAACGCGATCAACTCCTCACGTGGCACCGGGCGGTGCAGGTAGTGCACGATGGGATGACCGACCTCACCGTATTCGCCGTTGATGTGGCCGACTTGACGCTCGATGTCTTCGCGCATCTCGATGTAGCTCTCGACCCGCTCCCGACTGGGTGTCGCAAGCTGGACGAGCACGGTGTCCTCGCGGTTGGCCCGACCCTCGGCGAGCAGTTCGGAGAACGCCTTGAGTCGGACGTCGATGCCCTTCGTGTAGTCCAGACGGTCCACTCCCAGAAGGATCTTGCGGGGGTTGCCCAGCTCGCTGCGAATCTCCTTGGCGCGCTGGCGGATCGAGCGGGACCGTGCCTGCTGGTCGAGCGCCGTCGAGTCGATCGAGATGGGGAAGGCGCCGACCTTGACCGTGCGGAAACCGAAACTGACCTCACCGAACCGGGACCGTACCCCGATCGTCGCTCGGGATGTGTTGGCGCCGACCAACCTTCGGGCCAGGATGAGGAAGTTCTGCGCACCCCCGGGCAGATGGAATCCGACGAGATCGGCGCCGAGCAGTCCTTCGATGATCTCGGTGCGCCACGGCATCTGCATGAACAGCTCGACCGGTGGGAACGGGATGTGCAGAAAGAACCCGATGGTGAGGTCCGGACGCAGCATGCGCAGCATCTTGGGAACCAACTGCAACTGGTAGTCCTGGACCCACACGGTGGCGCCCTGTGCGGCGTGTTTGGCGGTGGTCTCCGCGAAGCGCCGGTTCACCGCCACGTAGGTGTCCCACCACTCGCGGTGGTAGATCGGCTTGACGATCACGTCGTGGTACAGCGGCCACAGGGTCGCGTTCGAGAAGCCTTCGTAGTACATCGCCACGTCGTCGGCGGACAGCTTGACCGGGCACAGGGTCATGTCGTCCTGCTGGATGGGCCCGTCGTCGGCGTCGGGAACGCCGGGCCAACCGATCCACGCCCCGCGCCGGCGGCGCAGCAGCGGCTCGAGTGCGGTGACCAATCCGCCGGGACTTCTCTTCCACGTGGTGCTGCCGTCGGGCAACCGCTCCATGTCGATCGGCAGGCGGTTGGCCACCACCACGAAATCGGCGTTGCCGGAGCCGGCCCGTGGACCGTCCCCTGAAGTCACTTACGCCTCGAGTTTCGAGGGCCCAATGCCGAGCATCGAGAGAAACACCCGGCATTCGTCGGCGTCTTTCGCGTACGCGGCGACGACGCGACGCGCCTGGCGGGCGGTGCTGTCGGCGAGCGGTTCGACGTCGCCAAGCTCGGCGGGATCTGATTTCGCAGGCATACGACAACTGTATGCGAAAGGCGGACCGCGCCGGTTCGTTAACCCCCTGACTAGGGGCTGTGGCTGAACACCGGGGCCGGCGGCGGAGTCACCGTCTGCGCCTGGGCTTCCTCGGCCAGGCCGATGCAGCCGCCCTGGTTGTGGCCGATGCACGGAATACCCATGACCTCGGGAACGTCGGGGTTACCGGGTTGCGTGGTGAACACCGAGCCGGCGTTCGGCACCGTGTGGGGCACGCAGTTGCCGGTGAACTGGTCCGGTTCCTCCCCGCCGGAGCAGCCCTGAGCCTGTGGTGCAACCGGGGTCGTGGGTGTTGCGAAGACGGAGACCACCGGCGCCGCGGCGATCGCAACCGCAAAGCCGCCGGCAAGGATCAGCCGTTGTACAGGGGACTTCAAGCTCGCCATTGTCACGCTTTCTGTAGTGATCAACCGTGCCTTGGCAGGGATTCTATGGAAGCCGAAAGCTTTCTGCACAGCTTCGCGAAATGGATACCCGCCCCGGCTACGGGCTGGAGCTGATGGTGGAGCGAGGCTGCGCGGGCGGGCCTGCCGCGGCTTCGTTCTCGGCCAACCCCAGACAGGCGCCGGCGTTGTGCCCGATGCAGGGGATGCCTTGGATTTCCGGCACATCCGGGTTTGCCGCGGTGACCTGGAAGGGAGGCGGTGCATTCGGGACCAGGAACGGCACGCACGTCATGGTGAACTGGTCCTGCTCCTCACCCCCCTGACAGCCTTGCGCCATCACAGCGCTCGGTTCGGGCACCACATGCAGGGCCGCGATGGGACCTGCCGCGGCCGCGAGCATGAAAGCCCCGGCGAGAACGAGTCTGGGCAGCGGCACCGAATAGTTCGCCATCCCGCGATTCTAGGAGCCGATCCGTTCATCCGTGCACCTTTGCACGGACCGCACGGATACCGGTGACCCGGCAACGGATTACGGCGAACGCACAACGCGGCACCCCTGGAGCAGCGATGCGGGACGCACCGTAATGTGCAATTGGTCGAACAACCCAACTGCGAGGTGATCCGCGATGGCGAGCCCTGATCTGACGAGCGCCGATGCCGGAGGCGGTGCAGCGCAACAGGTGACGTACGAAACGCTCGACGAGGGCCAGATCGCCCGCATCTGGCTGAACCGGCCGGATGCGCAGAACGCCCAGTCCCGCACGCTGCTGGTGCAGTTGGACGAGGCGTTCGGTCGCGCAGAAGCCGATGACAATGTGCGGGTGGTCATCCTGGCCGCGCGCGGCAAGAACTTCTCGGCTGGACACGATCTCGGGTCGGAAGAGGCGATGCTCGAGCGCACGCCGGGCCCGGCCCAGCATCCGACGTTCCAATCGCACGGCGCCACCGTGCCGGCGATCGCCGAGCGTACCTATCTGCAGGAGTGGCACTTCTTCTTCGAGAACACCCGCCGGTGGCGCGATCTGCGGAAGATCACGATCGCCCAGGTACAGGGAAACGCGATATCGGCGGGCCTCATGCTCATCTGGGCGTGCGATCTGATCGTTGCCGCCGACGATGCGAAGTTCAGCGACGTGGTGGGGGTGCGGATGGGAATGCCCGGCGTCGAATACTACGCCCACCCATGGGAATTCGGCGCCCGAAAGGCCAAAGAGCTTCTGCTGACCGGTGATTCGATCGACGCGGACGAAGCATACCGCCTCGGCATGGTGTCGAAGATCTTCGCCCGCGACGAACTCGAGGACAAGACACTCGAATTCGCCCGCCGGATCGCCGAGCGTCCGACGATGGCGGCGTTGCTCATCAAGGATTCGGTCAACGCCGCCGCCGACGCGATGGGGTTCACCGAGGCGTTGCGCCATGCGTTCCACATCCACGAACTCGGACATGCCCACTGGGCGGCGCACAACGAGAACCGCTACCCGGTCGGGCTCCCGCCGAACGTGCCGGACTGGCGCACACTGGGCGCGCCGAAGCCGGCCCGTCGTGACGAGCCGTGACGTATAACTAGAACCTGTTCTAGCTACGGCGAAGGGATCTGCGGTGGAGTTGTCCTTGACGGGTCGGACGGTGTTGGTCACCGGCGGTGGCAGCGGCATCGGCAAAGGTGTGGCGGCCGCGGTGGTGGCGGCCGGCGGTAACGCGATGCTCGTCGGCCGCAACGCCGACAAGCTGTCCGGCGCGGCCGACGAGATCAAGGCGCAGGGCGGTCCCGGTGAAGTGCTCTACGAGCCGGCCGACGTGACGAACGAGGACGAGGTCGCGCGGGTCGTCGAGGCCACCACGGCATGGACCGGCCGACTGTACGGCGTCGTGCACTGTGCAGGTGGCAGCGAGACCATCGGGCCCATCACCCAGATCGATTCCGAACTGTGGCGACGCACCGTCGATCTGAACATCAACGGCACCATGTACGTGCTCAAGCATTCGGCCCGCGAGATGGTGCGCGGTGGCGGCGGATCGTTCATCGGTATCTCATCGATCGCGGCGAGCAACACGCACCGCTGGTTCGGCGCCTACGGCGTCTCCAAGGCGGGCATCGACCACATGATGCAGCTCGCCGCCGACGAACTCGGCGCCTCGTGGGTGCGCGTGAATTGCATCCGCCCCGGCCTGATCCGCACCGAGCTCGTCGCACCGGTACTCGAGTCCCCGGAGCTGCGTGGCGACTACGCCGCCTGCACGCCGCTGCCGCGGCCCGGTGAGGTGTCCGACATCGCCAACGCCTCGCTCTTCCTGCTCAGCGATGCGGCCGGTTTCATCACCGGTCAGGTCATCAACGTCGACGGCGGTCAGTTGGTGCGACGGGGACCCGACTACTCGTCGATGCTCGAGCCGCTTTTCGGGGCCGAGGGTCTGCGGGGAGTCGTCTCCACCTAGCGCCTGCGCGGTAACGTCGGCCCGTGGTCACCTTGGATCGGCTGGTCAACGTTCTGGGGAGCTATGGCGTACGCCTGCGCTTCTGCCCGATCCCGCGATCGACGGAGTTGGGCAGCGTGGTGATGCACGAGGTCACCGAGGGCCGCACGGTCACCGGTGACGTCCTGCTGGCGATCGGGGCACGAACGGTCAACGAGGCGCTGCGCTGGGCGGTTTCGGCGCGCGCGCTGGTGGTGTTGCTCCGAGACGTCGATGACGACACGACATTTGCGGGCATGGTGGAGGGTGTCGCGGTGATGGTCGTCGACCCGGCCGTGCCCTGGAGCGAACTGTCCGCGATCGTCTACGGCCTGGTGCTGGAGGGCCGGGAAACGGAATCCGGCCGTGGCCCAACGGATCTGTTCGCGCTTGCCGACAGCCTGGCCGAATCGGCGGGCGGCGCGGTGACCATCGAGGACCCGCTGTCCCGCGTGCTCGCGTACTCGACGATGCAGGAGAACGCCGACCGCGCCCGCATCGCGACGGTCATGAACAGACAAGCGCCGCAGTGGTTGCGGGAATACTTCGAATCACAGGGCGTGTTCGCCCATCTCACGTCCTCCGACGAACCGATGTTCGTCGCGCCGAACGCCGATCAGGGCCTGTCCGGCCGCACGGTGGTCGCGGTGCGGTCGGGTCGAGAGCTCATGGGCGCGGTGTGGGTCTCCTCTCCGAAGCCGTTGATGGAACCCGAACGGACGGCACTGACAGACGATGCCAGGACCGTCGCTCTGCATCTGTTGCGCTCGCGCGCCAGTGCCGATCTCGAACGTCAGGTCGAATCCGATCTGGTGCTGCGGCTACTCGACGGCAGTGCCGACGCCGCGGCATCGGCCAGCCGGCTTGGCCTGTCGCAGGGGCCGATGCGGGTGATCGCCGTGCAGGCGGCGATCGGCGGTGAGCGGGATGCGGCGCTGCTGTTGGCCTTCGAACGCGCGACCGCAGGCTTCGGTTGGTCGCGTCCGGGCCGCAGCGCGTTGGCGGGCAACACGATCTACACGTTGATGCCGGGCGAGCGGGTCGCCGGCGCCCGCAAATGGGTCGACGCCTTGACGGCGGCGCTGCCGGACCGGGTGACGGTGGTGGCCGGCATCAGCAAGGCGGCCGCGGCCATCGACCTGCCCGCGGCGCGGCAGGAGGCCGACGAGTGCCTGGCGCTGCACGAACTCGGCCCGCATGACGCCGAGCCGCCCGCGTACGACGAGTCGTGGGACGAGATCCTGCTGCAGCGTCTGCGGACCGCCGCACGCTCGGGGCGTACGCCGGACCGGGGGCCGGTCGCCGAATTACGCCGCCACGACCAGAACCACGCCACCGAGTACGTCCCGACGCTGCGGGCATATCTGGAGGCGCTGGGCGATCCCGCCCAGGCAGGGCAGCGCCTCGGTGTCCACGAGAACACGGTGCGGTACCGCCTGCGCAAAATGGGGGAGATCACCGATCTGCCGCTGGAGGACGCCCGCAAGCGCCTCGCCATGATGATCGAACTCGCCGCGATCGACACCGACTGAGCCGTCGCGATCGGACCCCGCCCGACCAGGTCATTGTCGGATCACCACAACGGCCCGCCGGGGGATTGTCGGGCACGGGCAAGTCCGAACGCACCCGACCGGCCGACCATGGAGTCAACGAACACACGTTCTCAGCGATGGAGGGGTTGCAATGGTCGGCGGCGAGCGGATTGACGGTGGACCGCGGTCTGCGATCGTGGTCGGCGCCGGCATCGTCGGCTTGTCAACGGCATGGTTCCTGCAGGAGCGCGGTGTCAACGTCACCGTCGTGGACCGCAGCGGGATCGCCGAGGGCGCCTCGTGGGGCAACGCCGGATGGGTCGCGCCCGCGCTGACGCTGCCGTTGAACTCGCCGAAGACCCTGCGCTACGGCCTGCGCTCATTGCGCGACCGCAACGCCCCGCTGCACATCCCGCTGACCATCGACGGCGCGTTGTGGCTGTTCTTGATCCAGTTCGCCGCGAACTCCCGCTCGTCGGTGTGGAACCAGGCGGTGGCGGCCAACGTGCCGCTGAACCAGGAATGTATCGAGGCTTTCGACGTCCTGATCGCGAACGGGGTGGACGCCCCGGTGACCGACGCGCCGATCACCGCGATCTTCCGCAGCACCGCCGACGCCGAGAACATGATGGCCGATCTGCGTGCCCTCGAACGCGCCGGACAGGAACTGTTCGTCACCGGCTTGTCCGGTGCGGCGTTGCGCGAGCAGGTGCCGTTGGCTTCACCGGCCATCACGGCCGGAATCAACATCAACGGTCAGCGGTTCGTCGACCCGGGCCGCTTCGTACAAGCCCTGGGCAGGGCGGTGGAGGAGCGTGGGGGAAACATCCTCACCCACGACGTGCGGGGCGTGTTCAGCTCGGGCAACGGGGTGGTGGTGCAGCCCTACAGCGGCAAGCATCTGACCGCCGACAGCGCGGTGATCGCGACCGGCGCCTGGATGTCGCGGCTGGCGGGGCACCGGCTGCGCGTGCCCGTGGAGTCCGGCCGCGGTTACTCGTTCACCGTGCCGGTGGACCGTCCCATCCCCGGCCCGATCTATCTGCCGGACGCGCGCATCGCGTGTACGCCGTACAAGGGTGCGCTGCGAGTGGCGGGCACGATGGAGTTGCGCGATCCGCACGAACCGGCGATCCCCGAGCGGGTGGGTGCGATCGTCGAGGCGGCGAGCCCCCTCCTGGAGGGAGTCAGGTGGGCCGAACGCAGCGACATCTGGGTGGGTCCGCGCCCGATCACCCCCGACGGCCGCCCGCTCATCGGCGAGATGTCGCGCAACGTCTACGTCGCCGGAGGGCACGGGATGTGGGGGCTGGCTCACGGTCCGGTCACCGGCCGGCTCTTGGCCGAACAGATCACGACCGGCAAGCAACCCGAAGCGCTGCGGCCCTTCGATCCCCTCCGCCGCGCGGTCGCATAGAGCGGCCAACCGACTCTTGTGCCCCTCTCGGGCACTGCGAGTCGTCAGGGGCGGCGCTATCCCAGCCCGTGGCCCGCCCCTGACGGCAACCCCTTTCGAGAAAGGACCACTCATGACGAGCATGGCGAGCGCCGACCGCGTCTGGATGACGCGACGCGCCTACATCCGGCTGCAGGCCGAACTGGCCGAGCTGAGCGCCAGACCGCGATCCGGGGGGCCCGACCCCACCCGCACGGCCGAGGACCGAATGCGGTCGAACCGGATCCACCGGATCGAACATCTGCTTGCGAACGCCGTCGTCGGCGAGGACCCACCCGACGATGGCGTGGCCGAGCCGGGCATGGTCTTGACCATCCGCTACGACGACACCGGTGACACCGAGACGTTCCTGCTCGGTATCCGGGGTATCGAACCCGCCGAGATCGAGGTCTACTCGCCGCGGTCGCCGCTGGGCGTCGCGATCCTCGGGGCGCGGCCGGGGGATCGGCGCACGTACCTGGCCCCCACCGGCAAGGAGTTACACGTGACGCTTCTGCAAGCCAAGCCCTACGGGGCCGCCATCGATTCGGCAACCAGCCGACTCCCAGCTTGATTGCACGGAAGGACCGAAAAATGACGAGTGCGCAGCGAATCTGGATCTCGCGGGCCGCCTACGAGCGCCTGCAACAGGAACTCGCCACTTTGCGCGAGCTGTGTGCGAACGCGGTCGGTGACGAAGACACCGACGAGAACGCAAGCGCGATCAAGCGGGCACGCCAGGCGCGTATCCAGCAGATCCACGAGATGCTCATCAACGCTGTCGTCGGGGAGGATCCGCCGGACGACGGTGTCGCCGAACCGGGCATGGTCGTCACGGTGCGGTACGACGACACCGCTGAGATCGAGACGTTCCTGCTCGGCGTGCGCAGCGCCGAACACGGCGACATCGAGGTGTACTCCACGCAGTCGCCGATGGGCGCGGCCATCCTCGGTGCCCGCCCCGGTGAGCAGCGCGCCTTCCGGACGCCGAGCGGGACCGAGCTCTCGGTCACGATGCTGACGGCGGTGCCGTACGGCATGCACAGCGATGACGGGACACCGGTGAACGCGGCCGGCTGATCGGCCGGCCGCGCCGGTTCGCTGAATGGCTTTCGGTGCGCGGCGGCGCTACCTAAGATCGAGGTCACGAGATTTGGGTACATGACCCCTGGCCCCGCGCCGAAGGGAGCGTTCATTGACCGCCGAAGTGACCTCGGTTCCCAAGCTGGAGGTGCGCCGCCCGTTCCCGGCCCGAATGGGGCCAAAGGGCGCGCTCATCTACAAGCTGATCACCACCACCGATCACAAGCTGATCGGCATCATGTACGTGGTCACCTGCTTCGTCTTCTTCTTCATCGGCGGGCTGATGGCGCTGTTCATCAGGGGCGAGCTCGCGATGCCGGGGCTGCAGTTCCTGTCCAATGAGCAGTACAACCAGCTGTTCACCATGCACGGCACGATCATGTTGCTGTTCTATGCGACGCCGATCGTGTTCGGGTTCGCCAACCTGGTGCTGCCGCTGCAGATCGGCGCGCCCGACGTGGCGTTCCCGCGGCTCAACGCCTTCTCGTACTGGCTGTTCTTGTTCGGCGGGCTCATCGCGGTCGCCGGTTTCATCACCCCCGGTGGTGCGGCCGACTTCGGCTGGACGGCGTACGCGCCGCTGAGCAATGCCATGCATTCGCCGGGCGCGGGCGGTGACCTGTGGATCATGGGTCTTGCCGTCGCCGGTCTGGGCACCATCCTGGGTGGGGTCAACATGATCACCACCGTGGTGTGCATGCGCGCACCCGGTATGACGATGTTCCGGATGCCGATCTTCACCTGGAACATCCTGGTGACGTCGGTCCTGGTGCTGATGGCCTTCCCGATCCTGACCGCCGCGCTGCTCGCCCTGGCCGCCGACCGCCACCTCGGCGCGCACGTCTACGACCCGGCCAACGGCGGACCGATCCTCTACCAGCACCTGTTCTGGTTCTTCGGCCATCCCGAGGTGTACATCGTGGCGCTGCCGTTCTTCGGCATCGTCACCGAGATCTTGCCGGTCTTCAGCCGAAAGCCGATCTTCGGTTACACCACGCTGATCTACGCCACCCTGGGCATCGCCGCGTTGTCCGTCGTGGTGTGGGCGCACCACATGTATGCGACGGGGGCCGTGCTCCTTCCCTTCTTTTCGTTCACCACCTATCTGATAGCGGTGCCGACGGGCATCAAGTTCTTCAACTGGATAGGCACGATGTGGAGGGGTCAATTGACCTTCGAGACACCGATGCTGTTCTCGATCGGGTTCATGCTCACCTTCCTCCTCGGTGGACTCACCGGCGTGATGCTGGCCAGCCCGCCGCTGGACTTCCACGTCTCCGACACCTACTTCTTGATCGCGCATTTCCACTACGTGCTGTTCGGGACCATCGTGTTCGCGACCTATGCGGGGATCTACTTCTGGTTCCCGAAGATGACGGGCCGGTTGCTCGACGAACGGTTGGGCAAGCTGCACTTCTGGCTGACGTTCATCGGGTTCCACACCACATTCCTGGTGCAGCACTGGCTGGGCAACGACGGCATGCCGCGCCGCTACGCCGACTACCTGGCGTCCGACGGGTTCACACCGCTGAATGTGGTGTCGACGATCGGAGCGTTCATCCTGGGTATCTCGATGCTGCCGTTCGTCTGGAACGTGTTCAAGAGCTGGCGCTACGGCGAACCGGTCACGGTCGACGATCCGTGGGGGTACGGCAACTCGCTGGAGTGGGCGACCTCGTGCCCGCCGCCGCGGCACAACTTCACCGAGCTGCCCCGAATCCGTTCGGAGCGACCGGCTTTCGAGCTGCACTATCCCCACATGGTGGACCGGATGCGGGCCGAGTCGCATATCGGCAAGCACGCCACGGCGGGCGAGTCGCCGTCCGGTTTCGGGCCCCGCACAGAACCCGACCGCAGCTGACCTTCCCGGCTGCTCAGCCGGTCCGAACCGTTACGGAACCGACTGCTGCCGTTCGAAAGTCGCGATGATGGCGTCGATCGGCGACCGCCACGTCACACCGAGGTCGCCGGTGGTGGCCGAGTCGTCGGTGGGCGTCGCGGCGGTGAGCAGCAGCGCCGCCTCATAGGTGAGACCGTCGCCGAGGTCGACAACGCCGGATAGCGCCTCCCCGACGATGCTGAGGCCTCGAAACATGCCCTGGCTGACCGGGATTCGCCGGAATCGACGGTTCGTGCCCCGTTCGAGGGCCGAGATCATGTCGTCGAACGCGATCAGCTCGCCCCCGCACACATAGCGGCGCGGTCCGCGGCCGGGAACGAACAACCGGGCATGCACGTCGGCGACGTCGCGGACGTCGATCATCTGCATCCCTCCGCGCAATCGCGGCGCGACGCCCCACCGCACCAGCGGCGCCCAGCCGCGCTCGGTGACACCGGCGGCGGTGTGGAACGCCGGACCCACCACACTCGACGGGTACGTGATGACGACCGGCGCGCCCTCCTCCTGCAGTCGCCGCGCCACGCGGTCGGCATAGGCCTTGGTCTTCGCGTACGGACTGCGGCCGGGCGCGGTGGGCGTATCGGGACCGATCACGCCGTCAGGCGGTGGGAACAGCGCACTGTAGCTGCTGACCAACACGACGGGGTCCAAACCGCCGGCCACCGCGCGTGTCAGCACCGCCTCGGTGGCGTGGGCGTTCACCTCCCACATCAGCGTGCTTCGCCGCTTGTCGGTTCCGACGACTCCGGCGCCGTGCAGTACCGCGTCGCAGCCGTCGAGGAGCCCCGCCACCGTGGCGGTCCGCCTGATGTCGCCGCTCACCGTCTCGACGTCCCCGAGCTCGGCGAGCCTGGCGAGGACCGGAGCGCCCTCCGCGTCGGGCGCGATGAGCAGGCGTACGCGGTGGCCGGCACCGAGCAGGGCACGCACGCAGTGGGCGCCGACGTAGCCGGTGCCCCCGGTGACGGCGATCAGCATGGCGGTCTAGGTCATCTCGGCGGCACGGTGTACCGCGTTGATGATCCCCTGATAGCCGGTGCACCGGCAGAAGTTTCCGGACAGACCCTCGCGGATCTCCTCGTCGCTCGGCTTGGGATTGTCGCGCAGCAACGCGGTGATGGAGGTGACGAAACCCGGGGTGCAGAAACCGCATTGCAGCCCATGGCATTCGCGCAAGGCGGCTTGCACCGGCGACAGTTCACCGTCCGCGCCGCCGATGCCCTCGACGGTGGTGACCTCCATACCCTCGGCCTGGACGGCGAAGATCAGGCAGGCGCGTACCGCGTCCCCGTCGAGCAGCACCGTGCAGGCGCCGCACGCGCCGTGCTCACACCCGAGGTGTGTTCCGGTCAACCCACACTTCTCACGCAGGAAGTCCGCGAGCGTGAGGCGCGGCTCCACGGTCGCGGCGAACGTGCGCCCGTTGACCGTCACTTCGACCGGCATCTCATGCATCGCTTGCCTCCGTGATGGCGCGGGACCAGGCGCGGGCGACCATCGTCGCCCCGACCTTGGCCCGGTAGGTGGCCGACCCCTGCAGGTCGGATGGAATGTCCTCGAGGCCGGACAGGGCCAGCCGCCCGACCTCTTCGGCGCTGACGTCGTGGACCGGTCGGCCGGTGACGGCATCTTCGGCCGCACTGCCCCGCAGCGGCGTCGAGCCCAGCCCCAACAATCCGATGCCGCAACGACTTACGCGGTCGTCGTCGTCGAGTTCGACCGCCACCGCGGCCCCCGCGATCGCGAAGTCGCCGTGGCGGCGGGCGAATTCCTCCAGTGCGAAGCCGGACCGTCCACCCCAGACGGGGAAGTGCACCGCGGTCAGCATCTCCCCGGGCTGCAGCGACGTCTCCCAGAGGCCCGTGAAGAAATCCTTGGCCGCGATCTGCCGGGCCCCGGTTGCCGAGACGACATCCATCTGCGCGTCGAGCGCGAGCGCGACCGCCGCGTACTCCGCCGCGGGATCGGCGTGTGCGATGGCGCCGCCGAGCGTGCCCCTGGTGCGGATCTGGAAGTGGCCGATGTGCGGGGTGGCCAGGGTCAGCAGCGGAACCGATTCCGCCACTTCGTCATCCATTCCGACGAACGAGTGCGGGGTGCCTGCGGCGACACGTACCGCGCCGTCCACCAGGTCGATGCTGCGAAGCTCGTCGATCCGGGAGATGTCGACGAGGTTGTCGAAATGCGTCAGGCGCATCGCGAGCATCGGCACCAGACTCTGCCCGCCCGCAAGGATTTTCGCGTCCTCGCCGTATTCGGCGAGCATGTCCACCGCCTCCTTCACCGAATCGGGGCGGTGGTAGGTGAACGGAGCGGCTTTCACGGCCGCAGCCGCTCGGTCGGCGCGTTGAGCAGTCGAACCAAGGCGGACTGCAGATCGTCGGCCAGCACCGCGGTGGGGCTCTTCCTGCGACGCCGGCCGATCAGGAAACCGACCGCCAATCCACCGGCTACGGCGGCCACGACGGGTGCCGCGCGCTTGGCCATCGGCAGCGCAACGACTTTCAGCATGTCGATGGAGTCACCGGCATCGGGCTGAGCCGCGACCGCCGCCGTCTCCGTGGTCGGCGCCGTGGTCGCGGCGCCGCCGAGAAGATCCGATTCGAGGTTCTTGGCGAACTGTCCGATCAGGTTGGACGACACGTCGGCCAGCACGCCGCGGCCGAACTGAGCGGCCTTCCCCGAGATGGTCAAGTCCGTGTTGATCACAACGCTGGTCGCGTCGCCCTCGTCCTTGAGTTGCGCGGTCACGACCGCGGCCGCGTTACCACTGCCGCGGGTCTCCTTACCTTGGGCCTTGATGACGACACGGCGAGCGGCCTTGTCGCGCTCCTGGAACGATGCCTCGCCCTTGTAGGACACCGTGATCGGGCCGACCTTGACCTTCACCGCGCCGGTGAAGGCGTCGCCGTCGACGGACAACAGCTGAGCACCCGGAATGCACGGTGCGACGCGTTGGACGTCGTTGAGTGCCTCCCATGCCGTGTCCACCGGCACGGCGACCCGGAATTCGTTGTTGAGTTCCACTGTGGCTGTGTTCCTTACTTCTTGGCGTTCTCGATGGCCTCGACGATCGCGGCGGGGCTGGCGGGTAGGCGGGTCAGGGTCACGCCGAGAGGTGCCAGGGCATCGTTGATCGCGTTGATGACGGCGGGAGTCGAACCGATCGCGCCGCCCTCGCCGACACCCTTGTACCCGCCGACGCCGGGTCCGGGGATCTCCACGTGGCCGTACTCGATCGCGGGCACCTCGGTGGCCGTCGGCAGAAGGTAGTCGACGAAGGTGCTCGACAGCGGGTTGCCGTCGTCGTCGTAGGCCATGTCCTCCAGGAGCGCACCACCGATGCCCTGCACCGTGCCGCCGGCGATCTGACCCTCGACGACGTTGGGGTTGATCATCGGGCCGACGTCCTCGCTGACGATGTAGCGGGTCAGGGTGACCCGCCCGGTCTCGATGTCGACCTCACATGTGCAGGCGTGCGTGGCGTTGGCCCAGTGGATCATCGCCTCGGGTGGTGAGGCGAACCGCGCGGTGGCCTCCAACGACGACGAGACACCGGGCGGCAGCTGCTGGGGCTCGTAGTAGGCGCGGTAGGCCAGGTCGGCGAAACTCACGCTCTTGTCCGGGTTTCCGCTCACCACCGCGCGCGAGCCGGTCAGCTCCACCTCGGCCTCGTCGACCTCCAGGCGCGGTGCGGCCATCGCGATGATCTGCTTGCGCAACAACGCGCCCGCCTCGGCGACCGCACCCGCGGTCATCGGACCGCTGCGGCTGCCCTGGGTTCCCGCCCCGTACGGGGTGACCGCGGTGTCGCCCTGGATCGTCGACACGTCGGCGATGTCGGCGCCCAGGGCGTCGGCGGTCAACTGCACGACGGTGGTCTCGAGGCTGTTGCCGGTCGACCCGCCGTTGACGTAGACGTTGATCTTGCCGGTGGGCTCCATCCGGATGGTGCAGCCCTCGGTGCCGAGGTGTCCGGTCGCGGCGCCGGTCGGTTCGATGTAGGCCGAGAAGCCCAGACCGATGTAGCGGCCCTCGGCCAGCGCATCGGCCTGCTCCTTGCGGAAGCCCTCGTGGTCGAGGATCTTCACGGCCTGTTCGAAGGTATCGGCGGGCGCGACGTGGTCGTAGGGCATGCCGTTGGGGTTGAAGTAAGGCATCTCGTCGCCGCGCAGGATGTTGCGCCGTCTCAGTTCGACGGGATCCATGTCCAACTTGCGCGCGGCGATGTCGAAAAGCACTTCGCGGGCCAGCGTCTCGTACTGCCAGGGCCCGCGGTACGCGTGCAGGCCCGCGGTGTTGGAGAACACGGTCTTGTAGTTGAAGCTGGCCTTCGGCACCCGGTACGGGCCGGGGAAGAACATGCCGACGGCGGCGGTGGTCAGCACCGGGTACGGGGTGGGGTAGGCGCCGATGTCGTAGGCGAAGTCGATGTCGACGGCCAGGATGGTGCCGTCCTCGTCGAGGGCCATCCGGGCGGTGCCGTCGACGTGGCGGGCCTGACCCGCCGACATCAGGTTCTCGCGGCGGTCCTCGATCCACTTCAGCGGGGCCGAGCTCAATGGCGCGGTCAGCGTCGCCGACACCTTGCGCGCGGCCAGCATGATGCACATGTCCTCGCGCATCGGCACGACCTTCTGACCGAAGCCACCGCCGGTGTCGCGCATGATGACCCGCACGTTGTGCGCCGGGATGCCGAGCAGCCGGGCGCAGAACGCCCTCAACTCGTGGGGCGTCTGCGTCGACGCCCACAGGGTCAGTTCCTCGGTCGCCGGCGTCCACTCGACGACCATGCCGCGGCACTCGATCGGCACCGGCGCGTGAATCTGCTGATAGATGTTCGCCGATGCGACGCAGGCGGCGTTGGCGAACGTCTCCTCGTCGGGCGGGGCTCCGCCCATGCCGCCCGCGACGTTGTCGGGGTAGGCCTCGTGCACGACCACCGACGATCCGACGGCTTTCGTGAAGTCGGCGACCGCGGGCAGTGGTTCATAGTCGACGTCGACCAGATCGACGGCGTCCTCGGCGAGGTAGCGGCTGTCGGCCACGACGAGCGCGACCGGGTCGCCGACGAACTTCACCTCACCCTCGGCCAGCGGTGGGCGCGGCGTGTCCGGGACGTCCTTGCCGGCCACCGCGTGCCAGGCCTCTTTGACGTCGGGGTTGAGGTCGTCGGCGGTGAACACCGCGTGCACACCCGGCATGGCCAGCGCGGCCGAGGCGTCGATGCCGTTGATCTTGGCCCTGGCGAACGGGCTGCGCACGAAGCAGGCGTGCAGCATCCCGGGTCGCACGACGTCGTCGACGAAAGTGCCGCGGCCGGTGAGGAGTCGGTTGTCCTCGACGCGCGCGACCCGGGTTCCTGCGTAACGGGTCGCGACCTTCTCCGCTGAAGCAGAAGTCACCGGTTCACCCTTCTCCTCGCCGTGTAAAGAGTGACGTTATCGCATTCGAGAACGACATTTCCATACGCGTTGTCTCATCGGCCGCGGTGAACGCGTCTGCGGCCCTTATCGGGTTGATTACTCGCATCAGGTGCATGCGATCAACCCTCTAAGCCCTCTTCGTCGCGTCCGTCGTGGTGGATGCGTCCGTCGGTGTCGCTCAGCGGTCGGCCGCCGCCGCCCCACTTGCGCGCGATGATCTCCGCCGCGATCGACACTGCGGTCTCCTCGGGTGTTCGGGCCCCGAGGTCGAGGCCGATCGGGCTGGCCAACCGGGTCAGCTCGGCGTCGGTGAGGCCGCATTCGCGCAACCGGCGCATCCGATCGTCGTGCGTGCGGCGCGATCCCATCACCCCGATGTAACCGACCTCGGGCAGGCGCAGCGCGACCTGGAGCACGGGGACGTCGAACTTCGGATCGTGGGTGAGCACGCAGATCGCGGTGCGGGCGTCGATCACGTCCTGTTCGGCCTGTTCCGTGAGGTAGCGGTCGGGCCACATCACCACGACCTCGTCGGCACCGGGAAAGCGGGCCGGGGTGGCGAAGACGGGGCGCGCGTCGCACACGGTGACGCGGTATCCGAGCAGGGCCCCCTGCTGCGCGAGGGCGGCGGCGAAGTCGATCGCCCCGAAGATCAGCATCCGCGGCGGTGGTGCGTGGCTGGCGACGAACACCTCCATGCCCGTCTCCTGTCGCTGGCCCTCGGGGCCGTACGACAGCACGCCCGTGCGGCCGACGGCGAGCAACCCACGCGCGTCGTCGGTGACGGCGGCGTCGAGGCGGGCCGAGCCCAGCGATCCGTCGACCGAATCCGCGCCGATGACCAGGCGACGCCCGATCCGGTCGGCGTCGGGGTGGGCGATGACGGTGGCCACGGCGGTGGGCCGGTGGGCGGCGATGTCGTCGGCGATCGCAGCCAACTGGGGGAAGGTCTCGCGCGACACCGGTTCGGCGAAGATGTCGATGATGCCGCCGCACGTGAGCCCCACGGCGAACGCGTCGTCGTCACTGATGCCGTAGCGGTGCAATTCGGGCCGACCCGAGGCGACGACCTCGTTGGCCAGTTCGTAGACGGCGGCCTCGACGCAGCCACCGGAGACCGAACCGGCGACCGAGCCGTCGGGGCTGACCACCATGGTCGCGCCGGGCTGCCGGGGTGCCGAGCGGATCGTGCGCACGACGGTGGCCACGCCGGCGGCGCCGCCGGACCGCCACACGGTCAGCAACTCATCGAGCACCTCGCGCACGCTCGCAGTCTAAGCCCGAGGCGCTGTGCGAGTGCTCAGCGGGAAGGGGCGCGAACGCCGGACGGCGCGTCGTGTTCGCTCTATCGTTGAAGCATCGCTTGGAATCTGCCCAACCCGCTGTCCATCCCGCGGCTGCCGTCGTTACCCGCGTTGGCCTCGGCTGCCAACGTCCCGGACGGCCGCATGGTGGAGTTGCCCGGCCGCGGTACGACGTACGTCGTCGACTCGGGGCCGTGCGACGGCCCCGTCTTCCTGTTGTTGCACTCGGTGGCGTGCACGGGCGTCATGACGTGGTATCCCGCGCTGGACGCGTTGCGGGAACTCGGTCGCGTGGTGGTCTTCGACCAGCGCGGTCACGGTCAGGGCATCACCGCGCCGCGGTTCCTGCTCGAGGACTGCGCCGACGACGTCGCCGCCCTGGCCGATGCCCTGGGCATCCGGACGTTCGTGCCGGTCGGCTATTCGATGGGATCGCTTGTGGCCCAACTGGTCTGGAAACGCCATCCGGCACGTGTCGACGGGTTGGTGTTGTGCGCCGCGGCGGCGGCGGTGAACCGAGCCGGCTACGAGCGGATCGCGACCGGCGTGTTCGCCGCACTGCTCGAATCGCTGAGCCCGCCCGCGAGGCGACTCGCACCCGCCGCGATGGTGGGTCCCGGCGCGTTGCAGAACCACCAGTGGCTGCTCAACCAGGTGCGCAGTACGTCGCCCGGTGCGATCACCCGGGCCGTGGCGGAGGTCATCCGCTTCGACTCGACGACATGGGTCCACGAAATCGACGTCCCCACGGCGGTGGTGGTGACAACACGCGACCGGGCCTTCGGGGTGCGACGGCAGCGGTGGCTGGCGGATCGGATACCCGACTCCGAAACCGTCGACGTGGCCGCGGGTCACGCCGGATGCACGTTCGCCTCCGACAAGTTCGTCGAAGCGCTGCTGACCGCAGCCGAGTCGGTCAGCAGACGCCTGCCGCCGATCGGGCGGTACAAGACCGCCGAAGGTTGACCACGTGAAGCGCCTCAGCGGCTGGGACTCGCTGCTGCTGTCCAGCGAAACCCCGAACGTGCACCAGCACACGCTCAAGATCGCCGTTGTCGACACCTCGCGGTTCGAGGGCGAGCCGACGTTCGACGCGTTCCTCGAGACCTTCCGCGAGCGCCTACCTGACCTCGACCCCTTTCGGTACGAACTCGTCGACGTTCCACTTCACCTGCATCGGCCGGTGTGGCGGCAAGGCGCGGCCATCGACTTCGGCTATCACGTCCGAAAAGTGGCGGTCCCGGAACCGGGCGGGCGTGCGGGGCTCGACGCGCTGATCGGTCAGATCGCGAGCACCCCGTTGGATCGCGGCCGACCGCTGTGGGAGCTGTACTACGCCGAAGGCCTCGCCGAAAACCGCGTCGCGGTCATCGGCAAGGTGCACCATGCGTTGGCCGACGGTGTCGCGTCGGCGAACCTGATGGCCCGCGCGATGGAATGGTCAGGCACCGGCGGCAGCGAGTCCCGTTCCGCAGGCGACTCCGAAACACTCTCGGCCCCAGCCCTGCTCGTGTTCGCCGCACGTGACCACCTCAGCGAACTCGCGAGCCTGCCCGGCGTTGTCAAAGAGATTGCCGTGGGCGCCTACCGACTTCAGCGGCAAGCGCGTCAGCGCCGTCGCCATCCAGAACTCGCCGAACGGTTCAACCCGCCTCCCACCTTCCTCAACCGCAAGCTCTCGGCCGGGCGCGCGTTCGCGACCGCCACCCTCTCGCTCGATGAGGTCAAAGCGACGAGCAGGCACCTCGAGGCGACCGTCAACGATGTGGTGCTCGCGATCGCCGCCGGCGGACTGCGCACGTTGCTCATCACGCGTGAGGGGGTCGCCGAGCGGGCGTTGATCGCCTCGGTTCCGGCCGCGACCGACACCTCGCCTCACCGCATCACCGGCAACGAATTGAGCACCATGTTGGTGTCTCTGCCGGTTCAGATCGCCGATCCGTGCGAAAGGCTCCGCCTGATCCGGACGGCCTCGCGCATGGCCAAAGAGGACAACGAGTCACTCGGCCCGGCCACCGTCGGCAAGGGCCTGCGCTACGTACCGCCCGCGGCGGCGCGCGCCACCTTCCGATGGATGTCCCGGCGCGAGGGGCCGAACCAGTTGTTCAACCTGATCGTGTCGAACGTGCCGGGACCCCGCGAGCGCGGCCGGATCGCCGGTGCGGTCGTCACCGAGATCTACTCGGTCGGTCCCCTGGCCGCCGGTTCCGCGATGAACATGACGGTGTGGAGCTACGTCGACCAGCTCAACATCTCGGTGCTCTGCGACGACCTGGCGTTCGACGACGTCCACACCGCGACGGACGCGTTCATCGCCGCCTTCACCGAACTGCGCCGGGCCGCAGGCCTCGGCCAGACCACCACCGAGATGGCCGGTGCTTTGCCGCAGGTCAGCGCGGGTCGAACGCGATCGGAAGCGTCGCAGGGCCGGTGATGCCCACCAGCGGCTTCCAGCTCGCGGGCCCGGCACGCCGCACGTTGCGCATGCGGCTGCTCATCACGACGAGCGCCTCGGCCAGTTCCCGCCGGGCCAGGTTCGCGCCGAGGCAGTAGTGCGCACCGGCGCCGAAGCTCTGCATCGGCGCGGCGCCCTGCCGGGTGATGTCCAGGCGGTCGGGGTCGTCGTACACGGCAGGATCGCGGTTCGCCCCGGCCGTGTTCACGAGGACGAACGTGCCTGCGGGAAGGGTCACGCCGCCGTACTCGACGTCCTCCAACGTCATTCGCATCGCCCCGAACACCACCGGATAGAACCGCATCAGTTCCTCGACGGCGTTCATCGCGAATTCGGGATGCTCGGCCAGCAGTTCCCATTGGTCCGGGTGGTCGCACAGCACGTCCACCGCGGCGGCGAGTTGGTTGCGGGTGGTGTCGGTGCCCGCCATCAAGATGCCGGCCGCGAGCATGCGCAGTTCCTCGATGCTCAACCGGTCGCCGTCGTCCTCGGCGCGGATCAGCTCCGAGATCAAGTCGTCGGTCAGCGTCGTGCGGCGCTCGGCGACCATCCCGTCGACGTAGTCGTCGAGTTCGGCCCACGCCTGCAGGATCGCCGGCGCGTGTTCGGCCGCGTTCCACTGAAACAGCTTGAAGAAGTCATCGGCCCACTCGGAGAACAACTTCCAGTCCTCGCTCGGGGCGCCGAGCAGCTCGGCGATGACCGGAACCGGATACGGACGTGCGATGTCCGCAACGACCTCGCACCGTCCCGACGCCACCAGCGGGTCCACCAGATCCGTGATGATTCCGGTGATCGTCGTCTCCAGCCGGCCCACCGAGCGTGGCGTGAACGCCTTGCACACCAGGCGCCGAAGCCGGGCGTGCGTTTCACCGTTGACGCTGAGCAGCGTTGTGACGGCGCGATCCCACAGCGGGCCGGAGGTGATGCCCTGGGCCTCCAACCCGAGTCCCGGCGGCACGCACATGCGGTGGTCGCGCAGGGCCGCCCGGACGGTCTCGTAGCTCAACAACTCGGGTCCGTGAGCGCCGATCGCGACCGGTCCGGCGCTGCGCGCCTCGGCGATCCGCCGGTGTGCTTCATACGCATCGGGCGCGTCCTCGTACGAGAGGGTCGGCACGTCGGCCTCGAACACCGTCGGGCTCTGCCGGTCGTTGATGGTGACGCTCATGGTGACCTCCTCGGCGTGACGACACTTCGATGCTCGGTTGCGCCGGGGAAGCCGACTAGCGTAGGCGACTACCCCAGTCCGGAAGCGAGGCGAAATGCGTGGTGCCTGGGCGGGCCCGGCGGCGGTGGCCGTGGTCCTGGCGTGGCCGACCGGCGTCGCCACCGCGACACCGGATGCACCCGTGCCGCCGCTGACCGATGCGGCCCGGGCGGCCGGACTCGTCGATGTCCGCACCGTCGTGCCCGACGCGGTGATCGACCTGCGTTACGCGACGACGGACAACTTCGTCGGCGCGCAGCTCTATCCCGCCGATGCGCGGTGTCTGGTCCACGAGTCGATGGCACCCGGCCTGGCGGCGGCCGCCGACGCATTACGCCCCGGCGGGGAGGTGCTGGTGTTCTGGGATTGCTACCGCCCGCACGACGTACAGGTGCGGATGTTCGAGGCTGTCTCCGACCCCGGGTGGGTGGCCCGACCCGGTCCCTATGCCAGCAGCCATGAAGCGGCGTTGTCGGTGGACGTGACCCTGTCCCGTGACGGTGCGCTCGTCGACATGGGCACCGGCTTCGACGAGTTCACTTCGCGCGCCAACGCGTACGCCACGGACGGGGTCAGCTCGGCGGCTCAGACCAACCGCGAACGGCTGCGCGACGCGATGGCCGCGGGCGGGCTCACCGTCTACGCCGGCGAGTGGTGGCATTTCGACGCACCGGGCGCGCACCGGCAGCACCCGATCCTCGACGTCCCCGTGAACTAGCTGCCGGCCAGCCCGTCAGGCGGCGGCCGGATCGGCGGTCATGGCTTGGCAGTAGGAGCACAGGTTCGGCCCGAGTGTCGGGTAACCACATCCGCCGCAGATCGCGACCGCGGTGACTTCTTCGGCTTCGGGCATGCCGGTTATTTACCCCCTTGAAATCCAATTAATCCCGGGTCCGCGACGAAGTTCTGGAAAGCTGCCCACGACATGGCTACTGCACAGCTCGCTCCGGTCAGCGGCACCCACAGCGCGCGGCGAGCCTGGGTTGCGGTCGCCCTGCTCGCGATCGTCGGGACGCTGAACTACGCGGACCGGTTCCTGCCCGCGGTCCTCGCCGAACCGATCAGGGCCGAACTGGACCTGTCCGACACCGCGCTCGGCGTGATCAACGGGTTCGGCTTCCTGGCCGTCTACGCGGTGCTCGGCCTGCTGATCGCCCGGATCGCCGACCGTGGCGCGTTCGGGCTGGTGGTGTCGACGTGCCTGACGCTGTGGGGCGCGATGACGATGTTGGGCGGCGCGGTGCAGTCGGGTCTTCAACTGGCGCTCACCCGCGTGGGCGTGGCGATCGGTGAGGCCGGCAGCACACCGGCCGCACACGCCTATGTCGCGCGCAACTTCGCACCGGAGCGTCGCGCGGCGCCGCTGGCCGTGATCACGCTGGCGATCCCACTGGCCAGCGCGGCCAGCCTGATCGGCGGCGGCCTGTTGGCGCAAACCCTGGGCTGGCGAATGGCTTTCGTGGTGATGGGGGCGATCAGCGTGGCGGTCGCGCCGTTGGTCCTCATCGCGCTCGGGCGCAGGCAGTCGATGCCGACCACCCCCCAAGTCGACGCCGTTGTCCCTGCCAAGACCTGGGATCTGCTGCGCAAAGGCAGCTTCGTGGGCGTCGTCGTCGGCGCGTCGTGCATCTCGGTGGCCGGCTACTCGTTGACGGCCTTCGCCCCCGCTTATCTGGTCCGGACCCGCGGTATGGAGTTGGGCGAGGTCGGGGTGCAGTACGGCATCGCCAGCGGGCTGACGGGCATCCTCGGCCTTCTGGTCGTCGGCCGGGTCGCGGACCGGTTGTCGGCCTCCGATCCGCGGTGGCTGTTGTGGCTGGTGGCCGCGATGACCGCTGCGATGGTGCCGTTCTCGGCGCTGGCGTTCACGGTGGGCGACCGGACGCTGTGCATATGGTTCATCTCGCTGAGCTACGTCGTCGGCACGGCGTACATGGCGCCGTCCATCGCGGCCATCCAACGACTGGCCCGGCCCGAACAGCGCGCGACGGCTTCGGCGATCTTCCTGTTCTTCGGCGCCATCGTCGGGTCGGCGGGCCCGTTCCTCACCGGTGTCATCAGCGATGCGCTCAAGGACGACCTCGGTGCGATGTCGCTGGGGCGGGCCCTGCTGATCGTGCCGGTGTTCCAGGTGGTCGCGATCGCCTGTTACCTGCTGGCCAGTCGAAGGTTCGTACGTGAGATCGTCGAGTCGACAGGCGCCCACCGCGGCGCAGACATTGGGTAGGTTCGCCTCGTGGCCGAGCTGATGAACCGCCAGATCGTGTTGCGCCGCAGACCCGTCGGACTGGTCCAGCCCGCCGACACCGAGTTGATCACCGCGCCGGCACCCGAGCCCGCCGACGGTGAGGCGTTGGTGCGCACGACCTACATCGGCATCGACGCCGCGGCCCGCACCTGGCTCAACGACCAGCCCGGCTATCTGCCCCCGGTGCAACTCGGAGAGGTCATTCGCGCGGCGGGCATCGGTGAGGTCGTGGCGTCGCGGTGCGATGCCTACGCCGTCGGCGACGTCGTGACGACGCTGACGGGGTTCCAGGAGTACGTCATCAGCCGCGACGACATCTTCACCACTCCGGTGCCCGGCCCCGACGTCGACCAACTTGCGGTGATGTCGGTGTACGGCCCGACCGGCGCGACGGCCTATTTCGGAATGGTCGGGATCGGCAAGCCGCAGCCGGGGGAGACCGTGGTGGTGTCGGCGGCAGCGGGTGCCACCGGTTCGGTCGCGGGCCAGATCGCCAAAATCGCCGGGGCCAGGGTGGTCGGCATCGCGGGCGGACCTCAGAAGTGCCGTGCCGTCGTCGAGGATTTCGGATTCGACGCGTGCATCGACTATCGCGAAGGCAACGTGCCCGCGGCGTTGAAAAAGCACTGCCCCAAGGGCGTCGACGTGTACTTCGACAACGTCGGCGGGCCGATCCTGGACGCGGTGCTCGGCCGCCTGGCCCATAAAGCGCGGGTGGTGTTGTGCGGCGTCATCTCGAGCTACCTGACCGGTGAACATCCCGGCCCGGCCAACTACGTCAACCTCCTGTCGAAGACGGCGCTGATGCAGGGGTTCAACGCGCTCGACGAATGGGGACGGTTCGAGGAGGCGTTCGGGCCTCTTCGCCAGTGGGCAGACGAGCGGCGGCTGGTGCATCGCCAAACGATTTTCGAGGGCATCGAGTCCTGCGTCGACGCCATGAACGGCTTGTTCACCGGCGCCAACATCGGCAAGATGTTGGTCAAGATCAGTGAGGCGGGTGGCGAGAAGATTCCCTCGTGAAACGGTTGGTTGGTCGCGAATCAAAGCGGGTATGACGAACGTCGCAATCGGTCGACTCACACATAGGAGTGGTGGCATGGGCGCTCGACGAATCGCTCGGATGCTGGGTCTGGTGGTGCCGTTCGCGGCGTTGCTGACCGGAACGATTCCCCTCGCGGCGGCCCAACCACCGCCGCCTCCACCCCCCCCCCCCGCCCCGCCACCCGCCTGTCCGGATGTGCAGGTGGTGTTCGCGCGGGGAACCGGCGAGCCGATCGGTGTCGGCGGGGTGGGGCAGGCATTCATCGACCAGCTGCGCGCCCAGGCCGGCCCGCGGTCGATCGACGTGTACCCGGTGAATTACCTGGCCAGCGGCGACTTCGGCAACCGCATCCAGTTCGCCCGCACGGTCGTCGACGGGATTCGGGATGCGGGACAGAAAGTCGAGTCGACGGCGGCGGCGTGCCCGGACACGGAGATCGTGCTCGGCGGGTTCTCTCAGGGCGCTGCGGTGGCCGGCTATGTGACCTCTGCGGAAATCCCCGAGGAGATACCGGCTGAGTACCGCGAGTTCATCCCCGAGCCGATGTCCGAGGAAGTCGGCGACCACGTGGCCGCCGTGGTGTTGTTCGGCCGGCCCTCGGATCAGTTCCTGACCGACGCCGGGGCACCCGCGATCGTCATCGGACCGTCGTATCAGGACAAGACGCTGAGCCTGTGCGCCGAGGGCGACACGATCTGCAACGGCGCTCCCATCGGTCTTCCGAGCTTCGCGCACAACTCCTACCTGGTGAACGGGATGCCCGCCGAGGGTGCGGCCTACGCGGTGGCGCGTCTCGAGCCGGCTCCGGCGCCCCCGCCCCCACCGGCCCCGTTGGCTGTGCCGGCACCACCGCCCGCGCCGGCGCCGTTCGCGGCACCCGCACCCGCGCCCGCGCCCGCGCCGGCCGGCTGAGCGGTCCCCGTCGCGGTCTGCCACTCTCGAGTGGTGGACCAAGACGTGTACGACAAGGGCCGTGAGATCCGCACGGCGGTGCTCGGTGAGGCCTATGTGCAGAAGGCCGCGGACGGCTCCGACGACTTCACCGGGCCGTTCCAGGACCTGGTGACCGAGTACTGCTGGGGAGCGGTGTGGGGCCGCGAGGGCCTGTCCCGCAAGACGCGCAGCATGCTCAACCTCGCCATGCTCGCGGCGTTGAACCGCCCCAACGAACTTCGCACCCACGTCCGGGGCGCGCTCACCAACGGCGTGACACGCGACGAGATCCGCGAGATCTTCATGCAGGTCGCGGTGTATGCGGGTGTGCCGGCCGCGGTGGAGGCATTCCGCATCGCGCGCGCCGCCTTCGACGACGACGCCGAACAGCGGTAGACCGCGACATGGACATCGGCTTCATCGGACTCGGCAACATGGGCTTCCCGATGGCGGCCCGCCTGCGGGCGGCCGGGCATCGGGTGGTGGTGTGCGACAGCCGCCCCGAGGTGGTCGACAGGGCGGTCGAAGCCGGGGCGCAGCGCGCGGCCTCGGTGCGCGAGGTCGCCGACCGCGTGCCGACGATTCTGGCCAGCCTGCCGAACCCGCAGGCGTCGGAGTCCGTCGCCGCCGACATCGCCGACGGGACTTCGGCTGAACGTTTCATCGATCTCTCGACGGTGGGAAGCCAAGCCGCGCAGCGCAACAGCGCGCTGTTGGCCGGGCGCGGGATCGCCGCGCTCGACAGCCCCGTCAGCGGCGGTGTGCACGGGGCCGAGGCGGGGACACTGGCCATCATGGTGTCGGGGCCGCGGGCGCACTACGAGATGTGCGCACCGGTCTTCGAAACACTCGGGCGGGTGACGTTCGTCGGTGAGAAGCCCGGTGCGGCTCAGACGATGAAGCTCGTCAACAACGTGATCGCGGCGACGACGCTGGCTGTCACCGCCGAGGCGATGGTCGCCGGTGTGAAGGCCGGGCTCGACGCCCGGGTGATGATCGATGTGCTCAACGCGGGTTCCGGTGGCACCCATGCCAGTCGAGACAAGTTCCCGCGGGCGGTGCTGCCCCGCACGTTCGACTATGGGTTCGCGACGGGGCTGATGGTCAAGGACGTCCGGCTCTACCTCGACGAGGCCAAGGCGCTGGGCCTGCCGACCGAACTCGCCGACGCCGTGGCCCAGGTCTGGGAGGCGACGATGTCCAGCGAGGGGCCCGAATCCGACTTCACCGCGGTGGTGAAGCCGATGGAGGCCGCCGCGGGTGTGGTGGTCGAGGGCTGACCGGGCAGCGCCGACGGTAGAGTTCGGCAGGTGAACACGCCGAAGTCGCGCGCACGTTGGGTGCGCGGGGGTCTGGTCGGTGCGTGTTCTGCCGTCTTGACCGCGGCCGCGCACACGTTCGCCGGCGGCCGGCTCCCAGGCGGATCCGCCCTGATCGTCGCGATGCTCGTGTGCGCCACCGTCGGAGCCGTGGTTGCGCGGCCCGCGCTCGACGGTCGCCACGCGCGGCTGTTCGGCGCTGTCGGCGCGCTGATCCTGGCGCAGCTCCTCGGCCACCTGTCCTTCGTCGTCGCTGGCGGCCATGTCCACGCGGGCGCCGCCCTGGGGTTGACGCCCGCGATGACCGCGGCCCACGTCGGCGCCGCGGTCGTCCTGGGTGCGGCGATCGCCGCCGTCGAATACCTCTACGTCGTCGGTGTATCCGTGCTGCAGTGGCTGCGGATCTTCGCCACGTCCGGACCGCGTCCGCGCGTGCGGCGGGTGCGTCGTGTCGTCAAAACCGTTGTCGCCGAATCCGTCCTGTTCAGTTACGGGCTCGGCATGCGCGCTCCGCCGCAGAGGTTGGCAACGGCGGCTTAGCCCCGCCGCGCATCGAGATCGGCCGCGACAGATGTCGCGGCTTTCGACGTACCTCACCTCACCTCAATATCCGGCTCGACGAGTGTGCTCGCCGGGCCGCCGGCTGAAGGTTTGCCATTCATGACAACGACCCCCACCCTCGGTACGCCCGCGCGTCAACGTCAGCGCGGCGTGCGTCCACTGCTACTTCGATTGCATTTCTATGCCGGCGTTTTCGTCGGCCCGTTCATCCTGATCGCCGCTGTCACCGGATTGTTGTACGCGGTCATTCCGCAGATCGACGAGACTGTCTTCCGCGAGACGGTGACCGTCGATGACGTCGGCGAGCACCGACTACCCCTCGCCGAACAGCTGCGCGCCGTGCGTGCCGCGTATCCCGACGGGGTGGTGGAGCGAATCAGCCCGCCCGTCGCGGTTGATGACACCACCCGCGTCGTGCTCGCCGTGGACGACGTGCCGCCCGACTATGCGAGAACGGTGTTCGTCGACCCCTACAGTGGCCAGATCCGTGGCGAGCTGACCACGTACGGCCAGTGGCTGCCGGTTCGCGCATGGTTCGACGAACTGCACCGCAACCTGCATCTCGGTGCGGTGGGCCGCAACTACAGCGAGCTTGCGGCGAGCTGGTTGTGGGTGATCGCACTCGCGGGCCTGGCGCTGTGGTACCTGCACCGCCGCGATACCGGGAAACTGCGTCGGATCGCGCTCCCGGACCGCGACAAGACGGGCCGTCGCCGCACCCTCTCCTGGCATGGCGCGGTGGGGGTCTGGATCATCGTTGCGCTACTCGGGCTGTCGGTCACCGGCATCACCTGGTCGCGGTACGGCGGCGAGACGGTCAACCTACTGCAGGAAAGGCTGAACACCAGTGAGCCGTCGGTAAACACCGCACTCAAGCAGTCGGCCCACACCGGGGCGGGGCACGGGCATCACGACCCAGGGACCGCCGTCGGCGGCGATGATCTCGCGCCGCACGGTGCAGATGCCGCGCTGAGCGCGGCGCTTGCCGCCGGCCTGTCCGGCCCGATGTGGATGTATCCGCCGAGCGGTGACGGCCAGGGTTGGGAAGTCGCGGAGAACAAGCGTGACTGGCCCACTCGATACGACGCGGTCTCGGTGGATCCCGATTCCGGAGCGATCATCGACCGGGTGAATCAAGCCGACTGGCCGTTCCTGGCCAAACTCACCAACTGGGCGATCGACGCGCACATGGGTGTGCTGTTCGGGGTTGTGAACCAGGTTGTGTTGGCGCTCACCGCAATCGGGTTGATCACGATCGTCGTCCGCGGTTACCTCATGTGGTGGCAACGCAGGCCGACAAGGGGATCGGGGTGGGCGGCGGGCCGTCCGCCGCTGCGAGGCGTCCTGCGGGGAATGCACCCGGGGGTGATCGCATTGCTCATCGCCGGCGCGGTGGCGGTGGGCTGGGCGTTGCCGTTGTTCGGCCTCAGCCTCGCCGCGTTCCTGGTCGTCGATCTCATCGTCGCAGCGGTCAAGAAGCGGGGCGTGACGGAGGAGGCGAAAGCCGATGTCTGACAGGATCTTTCACGGGCTACTACTCCTCATCGCAGCGACCGTCGTCGCCGGTTGCACCACACACGGGCAACACGACGAAGGGCCGATGGCCTCGGAGGTAACCCTTGCCGACCAGTGGGCCAGTTCGGCGCAGACCGGTATGGCCGCGGTGTTCGGCACGCTCACCAACGCCGGACACCACGACGCACGCATTGTTTCGGGACGGTCGGATGCGGCCGAACGGGTCGAGGTGCACGAAGTCTCGGCCGATGCGGGTGCCAGGACGATGCGCTCCAAGGACGGAGGTCTGGTGATCCCCGCCGGAGGCTCACACGCCCTGGTCCCGGGGGGAGATCATCTGATGCTGATGGACCTCAAAGAGCCACTGCTGCCCGGTTCCGAGGTGACACTGACCGTCGAGTTCGAGGACGGCTCGACGCTGCCGGTCACCGCCCAGGTGCGTGACTTCGCCGGTGCTAACGAGGATTACCAGCCGTCCGCCGGTGGTCCCGCGCCGCACCATGACCATGGGTGACGGAGTGGCGGACGGTCGGTTTCACCTCAACCGGCGTCGTCTTCTCGCGGGCGGCGCCGTCGCGGTGGCGGCGGGGGCGACGCTGACGCACAGCGGGATCGCCCAGTCCGCCGTTGCCACTGAAGCCGTTGACCGGGCCGTCGAACCGTTTCACGGCGAGCATCAGGCCGGTGTCGTGACGCCCCCGCAGGCGCACGCGTTGTTCGTCGCCCTCGACCTCGCACCGCAGCCTCATCGCAGTCCGCGGGAGACATTGGCGGCGGTGCTGAAACTGTGGACGTCGGACGCCGAGCGATTGACTCAAGGCGTTCCCGCGTTGGCCGACACCGAACCCGAACTGGCGCAACGGCCGGCCAGGCTCACCGTCACCGTCGGTGTCGGAGCGGGCCTGTTCGACCGGATCGGGCTCGGGCGTCGTCGCCCCCGCGCGGTGGCTGAGCCGCCGGCCTTCGCCACCGACCGGCTCGAGCCGCAGTGGTGCGGCGGTGACCTACTGCTGCAGGTCTGCGCCGACGACCCGATCACCGTCGCCCACACCAGCCGGGTCCTGCTGAAGAACGTGCGCGCCATGACCCGGCAGCGATGGCGGCAGAAGGGATTTCGTCAAGCGGCGGGCTCGGGTGCGCACAGCATGCGAAATCTGATGGGCCAGATCGACGGGACCGCCAACATCGTCGACGAGGCGGGTTTCGGTCGACACGTCTGGGACCACGGTGACGATCAGCCGTGGTTCGCCGGCGGCACTGTTCTGGTCCTTCGACGGATTCGCGCCGAGATGGACACCTGGGACGAACTCGACCGAGCCAGCAGGGAACTCAGCGTCGGCCGTCGCCTCGACAACGGCGCCCCATTGACCGGGAGCCGGGAAGACGATGCGCCGGACTTCGATGCGGCCGAGGACGGCATCCCGGTGATTCCGCCGAACGCGCACATCGCGCTGGCCCGTCCGCACCGCGACGACGAACGGTTTCTTCGCAGGCCCTACAACTACGACGATTCGCCGCCCGCCGGGCGCGTCACGGAGAGCGGGCTCATCTTCGCTGCGTACCAACGTGATCCGGCCGTGCAGTTCACACCGGTGCAGCGTCGGCTCGCTGCGGCCGATGCGTTGAACGAGTGGATCACGACGATCGGGTCGGCGACATTCGCGATCCTGCCGGGAACCGAATCGGGCGGCTACCTGGGTCAGACACTGCTGTCGTAGGCGGGCGGGACGCTAGAAGGGACTGCTGTTCTGCTGCCAGCGCGCCTCTTCCGGACGGGGGCCGAAGCGGCGGATGTAGTCCTCGTGCATCCGCGCGTCCTTCTTGCGTTTGATCTCGTCGACCAGGTTCTGGTCCAGCCCGTGCTGAGTCAGACGGTGCCGACGCCAGATCTTGTTCAGCGCGAGTGCCATCAGGATCGCCCAGATGTAGATCGGTGCAGTCATTTCCAGGTGTACATACAGCGATGCCGGAAGCAGCCAGAACGGAGCCAGCACGAACAGAGGTGGGATCGCCATCCGGATCATGTGGCGGCGCAGCGCGCCGGGGCCGGCCAGGTCGCGCGCCACCCACTCGCGCATGGAATCCGGAAGCCGGCGTCCGTACGAATAGGTGATGTATTGAACGATGTTGGGGCGGGCGGCAGCCACAGATCCTCCTTGAGTTGGTCAGTTGTCGAGTGCGCCCGCGGCGAGGGCGGCGGTGTTCACGCGGTTCAACACGTTGCGAAGCGCTTCGAGTTCGGCGAGGTCGACACCGAGGCGCTCGACGACGGCAGGCGGTATCTCCAGCGCACGGCGCCGTAGCCGCACACCTTCCTCGGTGAGCCGCACGTCGGTGGCGCGTTCGTCGACGGCGTTGCGTGTCCGGGTGATGAAGCCGAGCGACTCGAGGCGTTTGAGCATCGGCGACAGCGTCGCCGAGTCGAGTTGCAGAGCGCTTGCAATGTTTTTGACCGACAGCGGCTTCGTGGGAGGCGGTCCCGTCGCTCCGGTCCGGTAGTGGTCCCACAGCGCCAGCATGACGAGGTACTGGGGATGGGTGAGGCCCAGCGGTTCGAGCAGGGGGCGGTACACCGCCAGCACGGCCCGATGGGTGACCGCAAGCGCGAAGCACACCTGCTGTTCGAGCGCGAGCGGGTCGACCCGGACCGGCATTGACGTGGACACAACTCCATCGTGTGCTAATAGTTAGCGTCCTAGCAATGTACTTCTGGTCACATCAGGGGTTTTGTCCGAGCGCCGTCGGTCGATCCTGATCGGATGTCAACGCAGAACGATCCGCCGGCGAATCCGATGGACGCCACCAAGGTCACCGAGGAACAGCGCGCACTGCAGGACGACCTGGACCACCGCGACGACGATCCGGACGCTCCCGGTGGGCATCAGGACCGTCACGACGTCGCCGACGAGACATGACTAGGCGATCGCAGGCACGCCGAGCGCGAGAACTGCTGCATCGTCCTTGAGTCCGCGCCCGAAGCTGGTGAGGAGTTCCTTCAGCGCGTGGACGACGGTGTCCGCGGTGGCGGGTGCGCGGGCGTCCAGAAACGCGAGCAGGGCGCCCTCGTCGTCATAGCGCCGACGGCCGATTCCGGTGTTGGCCTCGGTCAAACCGTCGGTGTAAAGCACCATGGTGTCCCCGGGCGCCAGATGGAACTTGTGGGCGACGAACCGCGCGTCATCGGTGATCCCGGCGGCATGACCCCCGACGGTGTCGGCGTAATGGGCCGATCCGTCGGCGCTGAGAAGCAGCGGTGGGGGATGACCGCCACTGGCGACTTCGACGTCGAAACCGTCGCCGCTCATGGTGAGGTTTCCGTCGATCACCGTGCACAGCCGGTTGCCGCCGATTTCGACGTCCTGCATCAGCACCGAATTGAGCACATGAAGCGCCTTCACCGGATCGTGGTCGGCGACCGCGGCCGAGCGCAACACATACCGTGCCAGTCCCGCGACCACGGCGGCATCGACCCCTTTACCGGCGACGTCGCCGAGGAAGAACCCCCACGTGGAGCGTGACAGCGGGAACAGATCGTAGAAGTCGCCGCCGACGTCGTCGTCCGATGCGGTGTGGTAGTAAGCGGCGGCGTCCAGCCCCGGCGGCGGCGCGAGAAGCGGCGGAAGCAGTGAGCGGCGCAAGGTTTCGGCGAACACCTGCACCCGTCGGCGTTCGGTCTCGGCGCGCTCGCGCTGTGCGAGCAGTTCCCGCTCGTAGGATCGGCGATCCTTGGCGTCGACCGCGCTGACGCGCATCAGTTCCGGATGTCCTTCGGCGTCGAACTTCATGTTGGCGCTGAGGAATATCGGTAGCCGCGCCCCGTCGGCGGTCAGGAAATCCACCGTCACGCCATCGAGTTTTCCGCTCATCCGCAGGATCGCCCGGAAATGGGTGTCGTAGTGCACGCGTCCCCCGACGGTCAACAAGTCGGTGATCAGCTTGCCGTGCAAGCTATTACGCTCGTAGCCCAGCCAATTGGCCAGTGTCGCGTTGGCTCGGATGATGCGGCCGTCCGGATGGGCGATCGCGTTCCCGGTGGGCGCGTTCTCCCAGTGATCGTCGAAATCGAACCCGGTCATGTCGGAAGAGCGAACTCCGCGATCGCTTGGGCCGTGACATCCGGATCGCTGACGTGGGGGCAATGGCCGGTGGCGTCGAGTGTGACCAGATGACTACCTGAAATATGTTGGTGCACATACGCTCCGACGGATCGCGGTGCGATCGCATCCTCGGAGCACTCCAGGATCAGCGTGGGCACCGGGACTCGCGGGAGGTCGGTGCGGTTGTCGGCCAGGAATGTGGCGCGGGCGAACACCCGCGCGCAGTGGGGATCGGTTCGGCAGAAGCTCGATTCGAGTTCCTCGGCCAGCTCCGGCCGGTCGCTATTACCCATGATCACCGGGGCCATGGCATGCGACCAACCGAGGTAGTTCAGTTCAAGGGACTCCAGAAGTTCGTCGATGTCGGCCCTGGAGAACCCACCGTGGTAGTCGTCGTCATCGATGTAGCAGGGCGAGGGAGTGACCATGACCAGCTTGGCGATTCGGTCGGGCTCCCTGATGACGGCGAGGACTCCGATCATCGCCGCCACCGAATGCCCGACGAAGACCACGTCGCGCAGGTCGAGTTCGCGCAGAATTTCGACGATGTCGTCTGCGTAGCCGTCCAGCGATGAGTACTTGGTGTCGTCCCAGGCCTTCGGGTCCGCCGCGCCGGAGCCGACGTGGTCCATCAACACGATGCGAAAGTCCGCCTGCAGTCTGTCGACGATGAGCCGCCACAGGTTCTGGTCACAGCCGAAACCGTGGGCCAGGAGAAGCGTCGGACCGCTGGCGCGGCCAACGATCCTGATGTTGTTCCTGGTCCAGACGTCCATGACCAGCAGCTTAAAAGCCGTCGGCATGCACTGTGCCGCCCACCGCCGCCCGGTCGCGTCGCCGGCGGGTTTCGGCTGGTCATTACCCGGGTATACGGGTTGGTCAGGTTCAGATCCGCGAGCCGCGTTTTCATTTTCTAGGGACGGACGTACCCGTGGCTGGACCAAACTCCGACTATTCAGACGTGACAGAGATGTTTCGTCAGCTCAAGACCTTCGACGACGGGTCGAGCGCCTATCACCGGCAACGCGATTTGATCTGTGAGCGGTGCCTGCCGTTGGCCGACCACATCGCACGTCGCTACCGCAACCGCGGTGAAGCACACGAGGATCTTGTGCAGGCAGCTCGTGTCGGGCTGGTCAATGCTTTGAATCGGTTCGATGTCGACAACGGAGCGGAATTCCTGTCTTTCGCCGTACCGACGATGATGGGCGAGGTCCGTCGGCACTTCCGCGACCACGCGTGGGCGGTGAAAGTCCCGCGCACCGTCAAAGACCTCCAGATGCGCGTGAACAAAGCGTCCGCCAAGCTGGCGCAGGGCCTAGGACGCGCACCGACCGCGACCGAGATCGCCGAGCATCTCGGGGTCGATCGCGAGCAGGTGGTGCAGGCGGCGATCGCCGGGTCGAACTATTCGACGCTGTCGACCGATATACCGGCGATGCGCGATGACGACTCGACGTCCATAGGTGACAGTTTCGGCGGTGACGACACCGGCTTCGACAAGGTGCTCGACGTCGAGACGGTGCGGCCGTTGATCGCGGCCCTCCCGAGCCGCGAACACGACGTGCTGACGTTGCGCTTCTTCGAGGACATGACGCAGAGCCAGATCGCCGCGCAGATCGGCTGTTCACAGATGCATGTGTCGCGCCTACTCGCAAAGGCGTTGGAAACGTTGAGAAGTCAGGTCAAGGCATCTTTCCTCGCCGCTGCGAGCTGATTCAATAAGACTCACCCTTGGCGAATCGCTGCCGACGGTAAAAGCGCCCGTTGCCCCGGTTTCTGCTCTTGTAAGTCGGTAGCTGCGAGTCACAATTCGGACATACCATTCGCAAGTTCTCCCGACAGTTGTTCGTCGGATCGCCGTCGATGTGGTCCACCACAAACGCGAGCGGTTGATCCAGCCAGACGCCGGTTCCGCCACATATTGCGCAGCAACCCGATTGAGCGTCAAGGAGATACCGCCGAATGTAGTGTTCGCGGCGGCCATCGATCCACGTCTCCCCGGATTCGAGCCAACGCTTGGTGCTGCTGACGCGTCGCGCCGCCGCCTGACAAGCGTTACTGCAGTAGACCTTCTGGCTGCGTTTCGAGAGCGCTGAACCCCAAGCCCGGCATTGCCTCACACGACGGACGCTATGAAGCCACACCGACAGGGCGGCCGGCGCTGGGTCCCATGAACGATTTGAGCCCCCTGTCAGGATTGAACTGACGACCGCTCGCTTACAAGGCGAGTGCTCTACCACTGAGCTAAGGAGGCCTGCGGGCATCGAGTTTATCGGGTCGTCGGTTCGGGGAACTCCGCTGCCCGTGACTGTCAAGGACGATCTACTCGCCGACTTCCCACAGGTGTACCCGGGCCTCACGCGGTCCGAGGTCGAGCAACTCCTGACGCTGCTCGACAAAGGAGCGACCGCAGGGGGCCTCGGCCTGAGCATCGCCACCGCGATCAAACCGCTGGTGCCCGACATCGCCCAGCGCATCGAGTCCTACAAGCAATCCGATGTCGACGACTATGTGCGGATGCTGCGGGGAGCGGTGGTGTTGTTGCTGCAGCGTTGGCAGCCCGAAGACCAGCCCCCGACTCCGGAGAGCGTGTCAGCGGCGATCAAGGCCATCGAGGCCGACGCCTGAGCTCACTCCTCGACGTCGATGATGCGTTGAGAGGTCACTGTCCTTGACGACGTCCTGGCGCGCGGCCGTCGGCCGGGCAGCGGAATCCGGTCAGCGATATTGCTCAGCGGATTGACGACCTGGCTCAACGTCACGACGGCGTCGTGCAGCGCGTCGATCGTCGGCGCCAGCGCTTCGAGGCCGGGCGCGAGCCGGTTCAGCGTGTCGGCGACGTCGGCGAGCTTGAGCAGCGGACCGTCTGGATCGGTGAGCGTGTCCAGCAGGCCGTCCTCGGCCAGTAAGCGGTCGGCCACGCCGTCCTCACGCAGCACCCGTTCGACGAGACCATCGTTGGCCAGCAGCTGATCGGCCAACCCGCCCGGTGCGATCACCCGCGACAGAGCACCGTCGTCGGTCGTCATCCTGTCCACCAGACCGCCCTCGGCCATCAGCTGGTCCACCAGCCCCCCGGGGGCCACGGCCCTCGCGACCGCACCGTTCTCCGCGGTCACCCGATCAAGCAGGCCACCCTCGGTGGTCAGCTGATCGATCAGTCCGCCCGGTCGCAGCAACCGGTCCAGCGGTCCGTTGGGGGCCAACGCCCGGCCCAGCGGGGCGTCGTCGTCCATCAGACGTGCCAGCCGATTCGCCCGTTCGACGGCGTCGTTGAGGCCCAGCATGGTGGCGAACGATGCCGATCCGGGCCGACCCTCGGCGGCTTCGCCGAGCGTCCGCTGAGCCATGCTCACCGCCCCGGTCGCCATGGCCAGCCCCGCGTCGGCGACCGCCAGGGCGGCTCGCGCCGGTGCGGTCGCGATATCGGTCAGCGCTTTGCCGAAGTTCATGACTTCAGTCTATGGACGGCGCAAGATCAAGAACTCACAGGAAGTACACAGCCTGCTGGCAGGAATATCACCGGCAAGATGTGGACAGTGAATCAGGTGGCCATGCCTGCACTACCCGAGAGCACACCGGAGGCCAAGATCCTCGTCGTCGACGACGAGGCCAACATCGTCGAGCTCTTGTCCGTCAGCCTGAAGTTTCAAGGCTTCGAGGTCTACACCGCCTCCAACGGAGCCGCCGCGCTGGACAAGGCGCGTGAGATACGCCCGGATGCCGTCATCCTCGACGTGATGATGCCCGGGATGGACGGCTTCGGTCTGCTGCGACGACTGCGCGCTGACGGTATCGACGCCCCCGCACTGTTCCTCACCGCGCGTGACTCGCTCCAGGACAAGATCGCCGGCCTCACCCTCGGCGGTGACGACTACGTGACCAAACCGTTCAGCCTCGAAGAGGTGGTGGCCCGGTTGCGGGTGATCCTGCGGCGCTCTGGCCGCGGCGTCGAGGAGCCCCGAAACTCCCGGCTGTCCTTCGCCGACATCGAACTGGACGAGGACACCCACGAAGTGTGGAAGGCGGGGGAGCCGGTCTCGTTGTCGCCGACGGAGTTCACGCTGCTGCGGTACTTCATCATCAACGCGGGAACGGTGCTGTCCAAGCCCAAGATCCTCGACCACGTCTGGCGCTACGACTTCGGCGGCGACGTCAACGTCGTCGAGTCCTATGTGTCCTACCTGCGCCGGAAGATCGACACGGGCGAAAAGCGTCTGTTGCACACGCTGCGCGGTGTCGGGTACGTGCTGCGTGAGCAGCGGTGACGAAGAATGCCGACAATGAGTAGATGACCGCACGCCTGCCACTGAGGGTGGCGCTGGTGGCGGCCACCTTGTTGCTGGTGGCGTGCGGTCTGCTCGCGTCTGGCGTGGCGGTCACCACGATCCTGCGCCACACCTTGAGCAACCGCGTCGACCAAGAACTGCTGGATGCCTCGCGAGGGTGGGCCCAGGCGCCGCGCCAAGGGGCCGACGATGCGCTGGAAAGTCCGAATCCCGCACGGCCACCGACGAACTTCTACGTCCGCGGCGTCGGTGCCGACGGACACATCTGGATCGCCGTGAACGACCGAGATGCCGAACCCGCGCTGCCCGCGAACAACGACGTGGGCGCCGAACCGGTCACCATCGGGTCGCTCGGCGGCTCCGATGTGCAGTGGCGCGCGATGACGGTCCGCAGCCCCGAGGGGGTGGTCACTGTCGCCGTCGACTTCTCCTCTGTGCAAACGACTTTGCGCGAGTTGATCTATGCACAGGTGGGGATCGGGCTGGCGGTGTTGGTGGTGCTCGGGGTGGTCGGCTATGCGGTGGTGCACCGCAGCCTGCGCCCGCTGGTCGAAGTCGAGCAGACCGCCGCGGCGATCGCCTCCGGCGACTTCGATCGCCGTGTCCCACAGCGTGATCCGCGCACTGAGGTGGGCCGATTGTCGTTGGCGCTCAACGGCATGCTCGCCCAGATCCAGACCGCCATGGCGGGTTCGGAGGCCTCCGCCGAGCAGGCCCGCACTTCCGAGGAGCGGATGCGACGGTTCATCACCGACGCCAGCCACGAGCTGCGCACGCCTCTGACCACCATCCGTGGATTCGCCGAGTTGTACCGGCAGGGTGCGGCACGCGACGTCGAGATGCTGATGAGCCGCATCGAGAGCGAGTCCGGCCGGATGGGCCTGCTCGTGGAGGACCTCCTTCTACTTGCCCGCCTCGACGCGCAGCGCCCGCTCGAGCATCGGCGCGTCGATCTCCTGACTCTGGCCACCGACGCCGTCCACGACGCGCGATCCATCGCCCCGAAGCGAACCATCAGGTTGGAGGTGATCGAGGGGCCAGGCACCCCGGAGGTGCTCGGCGACGAAGCCCGGTTGCGCCAGGTGCTGGGCAATCTGATGGCCAACGCGCTTCAGCACACCCCTGAAACCGCTGGGGTCACGGTGCGGGTGGGCACCGCGGGCGACCGCGCGGTGCTCGAGGTGTGCGACGAGGGGCCGGGTATGACGGAAGAGGATGCGCACCGAGTGTTCGAACGGTTCTATCGCGCAGACTCGTCACGCACTCGGGCGAGCGGCGGCACAGGGCTGGGATTGTCGATCGTCGACTCGCTGGTTCTGGCCCACGGCGGGACGGTCGACGTCACCACAGCGCCGGGGCAGGGTTGCACGTTCAGGGTGAGCCTGCCGCGCATCGCCGATGTGGCGGCTCAGGTCAGCTGAGTCAGCGCCGCCCTGATTTTGGACTGGGCTTCGTCAAGGGATTCCGGCGACGGGTTCTGGTCGGCGTTGGCGAACCCGAAATCGGCGAGGTCGTTGGTGGGGAAGACGTGCACATGCAGGTGTGGCACCTCGAGTCCGGCGATGATCACGCCGGCCCTCTCGGCGGGGAACGCCTTGACTACGGCCTTGCCGATCAACTGGGACACCTCCATGACGCGCCCGAAGACCGCCGGCTCGACGTCCTGCCAGTTGTCGATCTCCGCTCGGGGCACAACGAGCGTGTGGCCCTGTGTGATTGGGGCGATCGTCAGGAAGGCGACGATGTCGTCGTCTTCGTAGACGAACCGGCCGGGAAGCTCCCCGTTGATGATCTTGGTGAACACGCTCGCCATGGCGTCGAGCATAGTGAGCTGACTCGCCGCGGTCGTGGGCGCGTGGTCCGGTCGGTGCTTCACCATGCAGGTGTCAATCGAGCAATCGCTGAGTTCAATGACGGCGGGAATGGCAATGACTCCCCGTTCAGCCGCAGTGGTAATTCGACTTATGGTGCGGAAGCGAACTTTGTCGACTGCTTTTAGCGGTGGCGTGCATCTCCAGCAAAGGGAAAAGGCAGGAGCCTCACTTAGTCGGCGTAAAGGGCGACTGCAATGCTGGTTAATTGATCTTGGTTTGCCCGACTACGCCGACGCTTGTATTGCAGTGATCACTGGTCGCTTTTGGCTTCGCTCGGGCCTTTAAAGGAGGCCAGGATATTCGCGCATTTTGAATTCTTGATATCGGCTGAGGGCTTACAGTATTCGCACGGATCTTCACTTGGTCGAAGGGGTTCTCCATGTCACATCGCAGCGCAAAGCTAGTGCTCCTCTTGATCTTGACTCTCATTGTCACCCTGACATCCGGGTGCGTTATTCCGGTAACGATTGATTGCACTCCGTTCTTCTGCACTCCATAGCGCTTAGCGCAACGGGCATTTCCCGCGCCGTTTGCTGCCGTCAGTGAACGGCGCACGTCGAGTTCACTCTGTTCCGGTAAAAGCGCGACCGATTTGTGGGGTGGGTGAACTCAACCTTTGTGCGGCACCGGTTGATCTGAGCGATGGGCCAGGACGTCTCTGTCTTGGCCTGTTCGTCGGGTAGACCACGTCGGTCAGAAGGGTGGGGGTTCGGTGTCGGTGGTGTTGCTGCCGGCATCGCTGGTGATGTTCCACGTGTCGTCGTGGGTGGGTGGGGGTCTGCTGGGTGCGGTGGTGGATGGTGCGG